>NZ_AULI01000008.1 GCF_000425205.1 Pontibacillus halophilus JSM 076056 = DSM 19796
GGGATGTTAGAATACACGTACACGCAACTCCTTTACTGATTTGTTTCTCGTCAATTCAAGTGTAGTAAAGATTGGAGCTTGCGTGTTTTTTTATGCCAAATTTTCTACGTACCCCAACAAATATTTTAGAGCCTAAAAAAAGGCTCGCCGATACGGCGAGCCTTTTAACTATTTAAATGGGATGGTCTGAGGGGTTTCTTTCCCGTCATTCATAAGACGAATAATAGATGGCTTAATCTCTAAGACAACCATATTTTGATCTTCCGGGCCTTCAAAGTAGCGATTTAGTTGGTCGTTCCAAATATCTTGCTTAATTTCTTTATCTTTCCTCATTGTTGCCTTACCTTCTATTTCAAGATAAGGGTCCTCATATCCATCACCTTCATAACCAATTAAGATGTGAACATTTGGATTCTCTTCAATTTCATCTGTCTTGTGCGTATCTTCATCTGTCGGTGTGTATAGCGTAAAGTCGCGATTAAAGAATGTCATGTATCGAGTGTGTGGCTTGTCATTCTTTACTGTCGCAAGTGTACCAATATGGTGTTTCTCCATGATTTCTTGTGCCTTTTGTTTCACTTCTTGTTCTGTCATCATGATTCACTCCTAACCTATCTGTTGTTAACAATTAAATTTCCTCAGTAAGCCGAATCCTAAACGTACGAATGTGTCATAGAGATAGAATTTCTATCCGATAATCCTCAAATAAGCCACTTTCTACTACACCCGTCATCCCTTTCAAATAGGCTTCAAACTTAGCAGGTACGGTATGAACGGAAACGTCTAGAATGAGGTGGCCATTTTCTGTCACAATCGGACCATCTTTCCCATCTGCAGGACGAAGCATGCTGCCTTCTACTTCTCTTATCGCCTCTAGTCGTTCTTGCACAAGATGGATGGCCTCAGGATGCACCTCAACGGGTATAGGGAATTTTTCTCCTAGTTTCCCTACAAACTTAGACGGGTCGACTAAGATATAAGTGAGGGGACTGCTAGCCATCACGAGCTTCTCTCGAAATAACGCTCCACCACGTCCTTTAACCAACCTCCGCTGATCATCAACCTCATCAGCCCCATCGAATCCCCAATGGGGACGATTCGCTTGGAGGGTTGTCACAGGAATACCGAGCTGTGCACAAGTTAAGGTCATTTCGTGGGAAGTGGGAATCGCTTTAACAGTTAATCCCTCACTTTTAATCCGTTCTTGAATGGAAAGGAGCGCTACGTATGCAGTCGAACCTGAACCTACTCCGATAACATCTCCATCCCTTACTTTCTCAGCCACTTTCTCTCCAACTCGTTTCTTCGCTTCAAAGTCTGAAATGTCTTTGGACCATAGTTGCTCTATAGCTAACGGGTTCGTCCAACTCATGTAAATCCCCTCCTTTCCTAAGATTCCCTGTGAATACAAGGACTAATCTTCATACACATCAAAAAAGGCCTCTGCCATCACACGGTATCCCGCTTCATTCGGATGGATATTCTTTGGATTCGGAACATAGGTGGTTGGGTCTTCCTCAAACTTCTCAAATACAGGAACGTATGTAGCTCCTTCTTTCTCAACGACATCCTGAATTGTCCCATTTAACCATCGTGTGACTTCCTTCAACGTATTAGACAAATCTTTGTTCTTCATGTGCGGGAACGGATAGTAATACCCACTCACATAAATATCCGCTTCTTTATTCAGCTTACGGATTGATGCAATACTTTCTCGAACGTTCTCCTGGATGTGAGCAAGTGTAGGGGCCAAATCCTCAGGTTTAAAGCGAATCTTCCCGTTCTCATCCTTCTTAACAAGACTTAGGAAGTCATTCGCTCCAATACTAATCGTGATCAAATCCGCCTCTTTCACCTGATGCTTCACTTCCCGCTTTTTAAGCTGATTCCTAAGATCCTCTGAAGTAAAGCCTGCTGTTGCATACTCCTTCTTGAAATCAACACCCGTTCCATCTTCCTCAAATCGTTCCGCTATATAATCAGCATAACTCTTCCCCTTCTCACCTTGGTCATTCACCCCTTCAGCAAGTGAATCACCTAACGCAACATATGTAAGATTCTCATTTGCGGCAAACGCTTGCTGAACTAAAATGCCTACAATTATGGATAGGAGCAAACTGATTAAAAAATATCGAATGAACTTCATTCTCACATCACCTCTAAGGTAGTTTTTGGTTTCTATGGTGGATTATGTAGAGAAAAGTTTTCCAATCTACATGGAGAGCACGCCTCCTTATTGGGCGTGCTCCCTTAATTGATATAATCGGTACATCGTGACAACAATGACCTTCACCACTGCATAGGTAGGGATAGCAATTAACATTCCTACAAATCCATACAAGGCTGCCGCTACAATGAGCAACAGAATAATGGTCAATGGATGAACTTTAAGTCGTTTCCCAAGCACAAGTGGTGCTACTAGATTCCCTTCTAGCTGTTGAACAATAACTAAGGCAACAAGAACATACACAACTAGTATCGGCTGCTGAGTGAGAGCTACGACAAGAGCTGGTAGCACACCGATAATAGGCCCAAAGAATGGGACTACCGCCGTTAATGTCACAAAGAGACCTAACAACAGCGCATACGGCATCCCGAGAATGAGATAGCTTACATACATAAGAAGTCCGTCTACAATAGCCACTGTCACCTGGCCTACCACATAAGCCGATAACGTATCATCCATCCGCTTTAACAGCTTTCTCCCTTTGGATTCATGCTTCTTCGGGACATAACGTAGCAAGAATGGAATTAATTTGTGGTCGTCTTTTAACAAATAGAACAAGACAAATGGAACAACAAATAATACAGTCGTTGCGCCGGTGAGCGTGGAAGCAATTTGCATTAAGTCATCCCCTAATGATTGCACCACGTCATTCAATCCATTTGCCGCTTTTTGCTGCAAATTTTGAACAGAGAGCATGCCCATATCATTTTCCTCAATCGCTTTCTCCGCTTCTTTCGTAGATTGTTTCAGTTTAGAAGGGAGTTCTTCTGAAATCTTTGAGAATTGCTCTTGAAGAGGTTTCCAAAATGCACGGTATAACCCATATAGGGCTGCTCCGAAGAACGTGTATAAAGTTAAGATAGCAGCCAAATCATTCATCCACTTCGGCCGCCTAAGTAGCCTTACAAACGGTTTAAATAAATAATAGAGAAATCCAGAAATCAGTAATGGGTAAAACAATGTGCCAATAATTGTTTTGACAGGCTTGAACACCTCAAGCTCCCTTAACAGAATAACAACAATTAAAAATAGAATAATCGCTACACTATTTCGATAATAACGATTCCTCCACCACATATCCTTCCCTCCAATCTTGTCAGCATATGAAAGTCCATTCCCCATGCGACCTAGGTTTATAACATAAAAATTTTTACAATTATGTTTGGTGCTTTTTGGAAACAAGATCTCTATACTAGTAAAGTTCTTCTCATCATGTATGAATCCAATCCCTATAGCAAGAAAGAGCACCTTCCAATACTATCTACAGCAACACAATATGGAATCGTGCTGTCCTAGCAACCCATTCAACAAAAGTCCCAAATCCAAGGTTTAAAAATGCGAGCGTTTGCTCAAGAAGTCAACAAATCAAAGAGAGCTTTAGCATAGCAAATAAAGAAAAACCATCTACACATAGTAGATGGTTTATTGTTTCTTATAGAAGTTTTCTTTCAAAGCAGACACTGTTAATTTTGTTGAATCAAGAATATGCCAGTCTGCTTGCTGCAGGTGGTCATAAGGACCAATTCCTACGGCATACATATTCGTTTGGAGAATAGCAGCTAGTCCTGCTTCCCCGTCCTCTATAGCCACGCAATTCTCTTCTGGAACCATAATGGCTTCTGCACCTTTAAGAAAGATATCAGGGTGTGGTTTTCCTTTAGAGACCGATTTCGGATCAATGACTGCTGTGAAAGCGTCAAGTAATTGGATTTGTTGTAATACAAATTCAGCATTGGAACTTGATGAGGTTAACGCGATTGGAATGCCTTCTTTAAGGAGTTGCTCAATAAAGTCTTCTATACCTGGCATCATATCTGCCCTTGTTAAGGTTGCAATTCTTTCTTGATAATACCGATTACGCCGCTCTCCGAGTTCCACCTTTTCTTCATGCGTGTAGCGATCTCCGACGAGGTGGTTCATTAAATCCATTCTAGGTCTTCCTTGGAATCTAATATTGTCCTCTTCACTAAATGGCAATCGGAGTTCGTCGGCGAGTTGCTTTGTAGCTTCGTAATAATACGGAACAGTATCCACTATGACCCCGTCAAGATCAAATAAGACACCCTGTAGTTGTTTCATAATTGTACGTCATCCTTTCCCTGTATCCATGCCGCTTGTATAAATCGTGGACGGTGTGGTGCTCGGAGTAATGAGAACTGGCCAGTAGAACGCTGCGTCCATCCATCCCTTTTCTTTCCTACCATTCTCCCGTAACAAAATAAGCGCTGGTGTATCTACTGCAAGCGTACGGGCTTGACCGACTTCCCCAGTTGGCGTGTCAGGTGCCGATATGAATCTACCCTGCTCATCAAAGCGAGCTATGTCACGATTCATTCGCGGAATAATCCATACTTTTCCTTTATGCTCCTCTGATTGACTTGATAAATACTGCATGGTTGATAGGAACGCTTCCTTGTCCCACTCATACCCTTCATTAAATGTCAGGGTCTCCCCAATGTACTGGATAATCTTCTTCGCAAGTTCGATGTCTAGTAAGAAGGGTTCTTTCTCTCTTCCTTGTAACAGACGGTCAATCGCCTTAACGGATTTTTGGATATGCGTTTTGTAGCCAGTCTGAAAGCCTAGTGGTAACATTCGCTTCCATGGTTTCAACGTAGTTGTCTTAGATAACATAATTTTATTTGGTGAACATGGAACAATCTTTCCATTGGTGTCAGCTTGTAAGAAGACAACCCCACCATCATGCCCACCACTCTCGAATGCGTCTTGTAAGCTCCGATCAAATTCGTGAATTCGCTTCATCGTTTCGTAAATTTCTCGGGTTGTATAGAAACGGGTGACTGCCAAATCCTTCCTAGCACGAAAGCCATACATACGAGAATGTTGTAAGACAGTGTCCTGCTGCACTTTACGCGGATTTCTTCCATAATAGAATCCAATCAGATTGGAGATGGTAATCCCACGGTCAAGCAATTGACCCCCAATAAAGATGGTGAGTGGTGTTCTAAGCTTTAATTCACCCTTTTCGTTCAGCAATTCCTCAATTTGCCCTTCTGAATTCACCTTGGCCACTAGGATTTGTCCATCCTGAAGAGCATAGGATACTTCATACAAGACAGACTGGAAGGAGGGGATATCATCACTACAGTGTTCGGCTCGTAAGGATTGTCGTAATGATTCATAGGCCAACTGTATTTCTTCTCGTACTAATTGTGGTGATTCCTCTAACCCCATGGTCAACTGTTCAACAACGCTTCGTGCTATTTGTTCTTGCCACTCATGCGTGCTTTTCTTCATTTCCGTGTGGATGATAAAGCTGTATTTAGGGAGACTTCGACCTTCTGTACGCTCCTGTATTCTTCTCATTAAACCGCCAACAATAAATTGAAGAATCGCCCTTCTCATTGAGGAAATCTTTTGGCTTGTAAGCGCTTGTTCCAGTTTAAATCTTCTCCGGTCTTCCTTCTTCATAATCAGGAGTTCCTCAGGATCGATACTCTCATAGACAAAGGAAGCCAATGACCCTTCCTGTTCACTCTCTTCAAAGTAGAACTCCCCTCCCACATACTCATCAGGTACGGGGACAAGAGTTGTGAAGCCAGGTCGAACCGGCTTGAACATCTTCTCTGATTCTTTGAAATGGTAATTCTCTGGTTGCAAGTAAAGAGAATACGGGGTTGCAGTCACTTGGAGGAAACTGCTCCTAGATAAACGACTACGTAGGTCATCAAGAGCACCTGATATCGTCCGTAAGTCGTACGTCTCTCGTTCTGTCTTCTCAAATCCTACACTCGCGAAATCTGCTTCATCGTCAATTAGGAGTGCTCGCTTCTCCGCTAACGATGGATATCGTTCAAAGAGCACCTTATTTAAGCGTTCTATGTTGTGCTTCTCCTTCTTTACGACAAAGACGAGTTTCTGCTTCAATTCATAAGGAACTAAATTCTCTGGAACATTCATGATGTCAAAGACTTGAAGTTCATCCCGTTCAATGAATGTTCGATATTCCTCTTCTAATCGCTGGGTCGTTTGTCTAGCTAACGCTTTCGTCCCTTTGGTGAATACAACGCCTATGTCATACCCATTATCAAAGGCCAGAGCGAGCGCGCCGATAAATGTACGTGTCTTTCCACTTTGAATTTTCCCAAGCAGCATGCCAGGGCGTCTCATGTTTGTTTCTTCCCGAAGGAGATTATGAATAACATCCTTAAGAGCATGCTTTGTAGGTAAATCATATTGATTTTGCTCTGCCATCGTTTTATAGAAATAACCTTTTCGATTCATGATTTCTTCTCCTTGATTATACAACGTTCATAGTGGTTCAATCATTGATTGAAACCCCTAGTATTTTACTAGAGTTAACAAAAAATCGGAAGAGGCAAACCGATAGGCATTACGGCAGTCATCTTCACCGCCAATTCAGTAATATCATTATTTTTCATTCTATCGTTCTTCTTCGAGCATATTGTTAACCATTGTTGATATAACGTTGACAATGCATGAAACTATGATTATGATACGGGTAACATCCAATTACGCTTGATGTTCGACGATTCGCCTCGTGTGCGTGAACGACTTACATAAAGAATTCACCTTTATATATGTATGATTGTATGGAGGGCGTTTAATTGGGGGTACATAGTTAGGGAGGCAGAAGACAATGAGCAAATCGAAGTTTACAACACTTGATCTAACGCTAGGAGCGATGTTCGTTGCCCTTATGGCAATTGGGGCGAACATCACAAGTTATGCACCATTTCTTCAAATTTGGAACGTTCCGCTCACATTGCAGACCTTTGTTGCAATCCTTGCGGGAATTGTATTAGGCAGTCGAATGGGAGCCATTTCCCTTTGTGTGTACCTGTTGGTTGGGTTAGCAGGTGCGCCTGTATTTGCTCGGTTTGGGGCAGGCTTTGATACTCTCGTCACCCCTACTTTTGGATTTATTCTATCTTATATTCTCTTAGCCTATGTTGTAGGTAAGATTGTGGAACACAAGCGCTCTCTTCCAATCTATATCTTCGCAACTGTCGTTGGACTTATCATTAACTATGTAGTAGGTGTAAACTGGCTATATGGGGCTTACGTATTTTGGGTAGGGCTACCAGATGGCTACTCCTATACGGTTGCTTGGATGGGAATGGCACCCTTTCTTGTGAAAGATTTAGCACTCGCAATTGTAGCTGCCTTCTTTGGATATCGACTCGAACGTTCTGTCCTTCAGAATAGTCAATTTAGAAGACAAAAATCAGCATAAGCGAAAAGAAGCCAGAACCAATGAAGGTTCTGGCTTCTTTCCTATAAGTCACGGGCAACTTGTTCTGCTTCCACTTTAGCCTTCTCATAAATGGCTTCAGCTTGATCTGGCTTCGCCGCTACACCTTCACAGCGAATCACAGGAACAGTTCGAATGCCCATTAATCCCATGATGTCTTTCATATAACTCTCTGTATGCTCTAAGTCTTTAGCTGGACCTTCCGAGTAAATCCCACCACGAGCCTCAATAAGAACGACAGGGCGGTCATCCAAGAGCCCAACTGGAGTCCCATCAGCTTCATATTTAAACGTATGACCAGCTGAAACAATACAATCTATATACGCTTTCACCATCGGAGGATAGCTGAAATTCCACATCGGTGCAGCTACTACGACATAATCAGCAGCCATAAATTGGTCTCTCAATTCCCCCATACGGTCTACTTTCTGCTTCTCTGTGTGACTTAACTCTTCATTATTTGCAATCTTCCCCCAACCAGAGAAGGTATCATAGTCCACAACAGGTACATGGTCTCGATAAAGGTTCAAATGATGCACATCGCTATCTGGATGAGCTTCTTTAAAGGCAGCCAAAAAGTCATGCAGCAATCGTAACGAGTAGGAATGATGCGTTTCACGAGGATTTGCTTGAACAGATAATAATGTTGTCACATGTAACGCCTCCGCTTCTCAATAGCTGTGCCTTGTCACACACCACTAGCTTTCCACGGTAGGCTTGAAATATAAGACGTTACCCAGACACTTTCTGGTAGTACCTATCCCCTTGTTCCTCCGCTTGGAACGCCTCATCACTCGTAAATCGATCCACCAGTACCGAAATGGCACCATCTCCTGTCACATTTGTAGCTGTGCCAAAGCTATCTTGTGCCAAATACAGCGCAATCATTAAGGAAATCATCGTGCTGTCGAATGCCAGCACAGAAGTCAAGATTGGTACAGCAGCCATTACGCCACCACCTGGCACACCCGGAGCTGCTACCATGATTACCCCTAACATCGCCACAAATTGAAGCATAGTCAAGAAAGAAGCTACATCTCCACGTAACATCATCACAGCCGTAGCCAGACTCACGATGGTAATCATACTTCCTGATAGGTGTATGTTTGCCCCAAGAGGGACTACGAAATCCGCCACTCTTGAACGAACGCCATTTTTCTTTGTTTGCTCGAGCGTTACTGGGATTGTTGAAGCAGAAGATTGTGTACCAAGTGCTGTGAAGTAAGCTGGTATCATCGTTTTCAACAAGGAGAATAAATTCCGTTTTGATACCCCCGCTGCTGCAGAGTATTGCAAGAGGAGCATTGTAAGATGAACAAGAATAATGATGGCAAATACCTTAAGGAATGTAGACATAATCATCGCGACTTGACCGCCAAACGTCATATTCGCAAAGATTCCGAAGATATGGAACGGAAGTAATGGGATAATGACGTATTGAATGACAAGTTTAATGACTTGGCGGAATTCATCCATCACACGTAGAAGTGCATTTCCTTCAACCCGGGACATACCTAAACCGAGAATAAATGCGAAAACCAATGCCGTCATGACACTAAACAACGGAGGCATATTTAATGTAAAGAAAGGTTCTTGTAGGAATTCCTCAGGGTTATCATAAGAACCGCTTAAACCACCAAATGTAAGAAAACTCGGATAGAGCACTTTGGCTACTCCGTATGCAAGTAGACCAGCAAGGACGGTAGATGCATACGCAATGCCAGCTGTCAGTCCGACCGTCTTCCCTGCCCCTCTTCCTAATTCTCCAATTCCTGGTGCAATGAAGCCTACAATAATAAGTGGAATAATGAAATCAAGGAAATTGCTAAACAATCCATTAAACGTGGCAAATCCACGAATTCCTTCTTCAGGTAAGAAAGAGCCTGCCACGATTCCGAGTGCGATTGCTACTAATAATTTGGGTAGTAAGCCTATTTTCACGCCGATGTCCTCCTTAGGTAAACACATGTGTTTCTAATATGGAGTCAGTATACAGGCTTTTTCGTCCTCTGACAATACGTAATTTGTAAAGGAACGAATAGCTCATACCCAGTACGCTTACACTAACGAAAAACAAAGAGAGGCAAACACGATAATGGACTACTATTTAAAGAGCAAAGAGGGCGCTTACCCGTGTGAAATAACCATTGATGAAGACAATGGCCGGTATATGATTAAGAAAGAGGATACAAGTGGCGAAATCTTTAATACCGCTCAAGAATTGATTCATTGGCTTGAGAACAATTGGAACCGTGAGCAATTTGTAAATGATAAGTACTTCGACCGGATGATGAAAGAACTTCATGAAGCCTATTCCACCGAGATACATGTTCCACCACTAGTAAGTAAACAATAAGCCTAAGAGGAATGACATGAAGAAAGGGAGGCCTATTTATGCTTACCAATCAACAGCTTGACTTACTCCGTTCTAAACTGGTTGAAAGACAAAAAGAAATCGCGGATATGCTTGAAGACACAGATCACTTTGGTCTTGAAATAGAGAACGTTCAGGATTCCGTCGGAGAACTATCCAATTATGATAATCATCCTGGGGATACAGCGACCGCTCTATACGAACGAGGCAAAGACGTCGCCTTGAATGAACACGCAGAAACTGAATTAAATGAGATTGCACACGCATTCCAACGCATGACTCAAAACACGTATGGCACATGTGAAGTTTGTGGGAAAGAGATTCCACTCCAAAGGCTTGAAGCAATCCCCACCACATCTACTTGCTACGAACACAGTCTGAATCAGGAAGAAGTGTCAGATGAAACACGTTCCCTAGAAGAAGATGTTCTGTATCCAGGCTTCGACCAATATGATTATAGCGGAACGAACGCCAACTTCTATGATGGTGAGGATACGTTTCAAGACGTAGCTCGGTACGGCACATCTGAGACGCCAAGCGACTTTCAAGCACAAGGCGACATCGATAATTACAGCAATACGTATTATCAATCGGACGATGCTGTAAGCTACGTAGAAGATTATGAAGCTTTCGCAGGGAACGATTTATATGGCAATGACGTGAAGGTTTATCCGAATGATTTGCATGAGGAATATGAGGAGCGGCTTGATGAAGACGGGGTTGAATCCGTTGTCGGGAACATTCCTTATCATAAAGGAGACAGCTATCTAGAGGATGAACTGCTACATGAGGACGAATGGATTGAAGAATAACACAAGGAAAGAGCCATTACAGAAGATGGCTCTTTCTTTAGCTTATAGAGAAACGGCTTATTTCTCTATATGCGTTCTTCCTTACTTAAAGGAAAGGACCACTCCCTTTCTACAGAGAATCGTCTGCCCCCTTGTGAAAACGGCGTATCAAAAGTCTCGGACTTAGCTGATGTGCAGTGCATGTAAATGAATGAAATAAGGCTGCCGAGAAAGTTCTCGACAGCCTTAGGAAAGAGATAGCAAGACGCTTTCTATTTATTCGTGACGACTACGACCTAGAATATCGTCTGCTTCTTCTTCAGCTCGTTCTTTATCACGATTGACAACGTCTACCGCCGCAGTATTGTTGTTCATATAGTACGCAGCCATTACTTGATCTGCTTCTGATGAATCAGGCTTCTTCTCCATCTCCCCATCTAACGCTTCGTTTAGCTTCTCGTTCGCATTAAACGCTTGTGCCAAATGATTTTTACTTAGGTTGTAATTAGCCATACTTATTCCTCCACTCAATATATTGTATTAGTATTTATCTTTCCTTTTAGTAGGCGCAATTAAACAAAGCGTTTCTGCCAATTAGAAGTTGGGAAGTATCTAATTGGGGAAGGAGGAACCTCATGGAACACGCATTATTATTTCTATTACTCATTGGCTATCTCACTTTCACGTTAGATAAGAAACAGACTTATTTCCCTGTTCCTGTCATACTCGTCATAATCGGACTGGGATTATCGGTCTTCTCTCTCTTCAATGACCTTACAATAACGGAGGGTATCCTGTTTAAAGGGTTTCTTCCTGCACTTCTATTCGTTTCGGCGTATCGTTTCTCCGTATCCTCGTTAAAGAAGCATGCAGGTATGATTACATTGTTGAGCACAATTGGGCTGCTCGCTACCGCTTTCTTACTTGGCGTTGCGATTCATCTTCTCAGCACGCCATTTATGACATTAACCATTTTAGAGGGACTCTTGATTGCCTCAATTCTTACGCCAACAGACCCAGTCTCTGTTGTATCCATTCTAAAGCAATCCTCAAATGATGAGGCCATTGCAGATGTAGTGGAAGGGGAATCGATGATTAATGATGGCACGAGCATCGTCTTATTCTCGATTTTCCTTGGCATGTATGGACAGAATGAATCATTCTCCATGACGAACTTTATCAGTGAATTCTTTCTCGTTTCTGCAGGAGGAATTGCCATCGGATTTGCATTAGGATGGGCCTTAAGTAAGGCTGTTCATGTCACCCATCATAAAGAATACCAGGTCATGTTGAGCATCGTATTGGCATATGGAGCGTTCTATATTGCTGAGCATCTAGGTGTTTCTGGAGTGTTGGCAACTGTAACAACAGGTATATTATTATCCTATGAATTCTCACATACGAATAAGGAAGACCACTATCGAGAAAGCTTAGACGGGTTTTGGGATGTTGTAGAGCCTTCACTATTGTCATTGCTCTTTCTTATGATCGGCATTGAAGCAGCTGGTTCAGTTCAATGGACTTACTGGTCCTTCGCTGTTGTACTCTTCATACTAGCTTTACTTGTCCGTTTTGTTGTACTGTATTTCAGCTTGAACAGTAACCCGAATTGGAGACATCAGTTTCAATGGCAGGATTCTGCTCTTTTAACGTGGGCCGGGATTAAAGGAACGATGTCCGTTGCCCTTCTGTTGACGGTTCAAGCTCAATTGGGCGAGCGAGCAGAACCCCTCTTCTCTGTAACCTTTATCGCTGTCCTACTCTCACTAGGTTTACAAAGTATAGGAATATATCCTTTATCGAAACAGTTACAGCGAAAGAAATCGCGATGAATAGCTCCCCCCTCCCCTTCGCATGCTAACGATATAATGGAAGGAGGGAAATGGAATGACGAAACGTAAAGCAACTTATGATGCAGCTGCAAAGGTCAATACAACCCCAACGGAGAGTATCGCTCAGAATGACTATTCCGCTGAGTTTGCTCAAGGTGAACACCCTATGAAAGGTGCGAACCGTAACTCAAAAAAAGGGCGAGAAGGAAAAAAAATCTGCGGGGCAAAAGAAGATACATGAAGAAAGGGGCGTTCTCTAGAACGCCCCTTTCCTATCAATCACCTTCTACAGGTGGATTATAAGGCAATTTCCTTCCGACATCCTGGAAATGATCAATCTCAACCTGAACATCGAAGTTCACAGTTGCCTCACTAAAGACTTCGTTCCAATTGTCTTTCACTTTGTACCATTCTTTCACATACTTAATTCGAAAGGGTTCCATAAATTCGTAGAAATCAACCTCATATTCATGTTGCGCACGTTCCATAGCCATTACTAATCTCTTCTTTAGCGTCTCTTGTAGAGCCTTTTCCCTCTTGTTGATATATTCTGGTTGGAAGGATGAACTTGGCGGACTATAGTCTTCACCTAATTTGCCCTGGAAGTGAACGGATATATCGTATGTTAATTGTCCAGATTCTTTTCTCACTTTTACTTTACTAGTAACATCCCGAATTTCATATGCGAACCGTTCCTCTTCTCCATTCGTACTCGCTTGGATCACTCCAGCATCCGACTGTTCTGTTATCCAGTTATAGGCTTCCGTCTCTTCAGGAGATAGAGTCGCAACCATTTTCGCTTTTTGGGCATCGATAACCGCTCCACCTTCTATCCTTACTTTCCCTTCGAACACATCCCCTAACTGTATGACAAAGCTCTTCTTGTGAGCAAAGTCCTTAGAGGCGCCCCCTAGCGTAACGGATGGAGCCATTCGTGCCGTTTTCGCAAGATAGTTATACGATATTTTCTCTAGCTGAATGGAAGGAACTTCATCTTTTAAGAACGATTGGCTGAGCAACGTTTCGGCTGAATCTCTTGCCACGATAAGCCCCACACTTCTTCTAATTTCATGGTCTCGAAAGAAGAAAAACAGTAAATCCAACATACTCTCTTGTTCCACTAATTCTTGACTTAGAACAACGACTTTCAAGTGGTAGTAGTAGGGAGGTTTCCCTACATAGAGAGACTGGTCACGAATGGTATCGAGAACATTGCCTGCTTCTAACGTTTCGTTAATAAAGGGACTTAAACCAGAAGAGCTTCCTTTAGGTCTCGTAGACACAGCGCTTGGAATGACGTACTGATTCGTCACACGTAACTTCTCGTCATCTTCCTGTGATTGATCGATGCCGACCCCTGTGACGATTCCGAGCTCCTCAACCTCTTGGTGGTCCCAGCAACCACTCAATAAAAACAATGAAAACGTAATAAGTAACAGCCTTCTCATCCCTTGTGCCCCCTTACAAAGGAAACCACTAGTAACAGCAAAGGCATGAACACCATCGTTCCCACCATCAAATAGAAAATCAAGTCCCCTACTTGGAATACTTGGTTGATGTTCTTAGGAGTCATCGCCATTAAGTAGCAAATTGGAATCAGTAAGTAGATCGCTTTCCCACTAGGGATACGAAACAACTTCTTTAATCCAAGCGAAGCTACATATAAGCTCACAACAAAAGTTGTGAAAATGACAAGGATCCATAACGGAATGAAAAAAGTCTCAAATCGTTCAAAGAAGAAGTCTTGAAGTTCAATCGACTTCGCGAGCTCCATTAATGGAAACACGAGTGTAATCGTCTCCCCCACTCCCATGATTCCAGCGACAGCTAACACGATTACGGCGTAGATGAGCGTCGGCACCACTACTCCGATGAAGACGGCTTTACGAGCTTCACCTGGATTTTTCATCATGGATTGTAGGAACAGTATTACTTCAAACCCTATAAACGAGATTACGGTTCCTGTCATCCCTTTGATGATTGGAGTTGCCCCTTCAAAGAATGGTCGTATATGATTTATCTCGAACTTACTTGAACTGAGTGCAATGATGATAATAATAAAGAGAAGGATAAACGGAAAATAGAGCTCCGTTAACCGAAAGATTGCATATGCTCCCCCCATGATTAAATAGATGGCAGAAGCAATAAATATAATAATCGTAACTTGTATCGGAGTACGATCAAGAATAAACATCCGAATTAGTTCAGCCATTGCGCGTACTTCATAGGCTGCAAACACCGTATAGTAGAACGTTGCAAATAGGGTGAGCCACCACGCAATAAATTTCCCTACAATTACATCGCTATACTGAAAATAGGTTCGGTCCGGGTAACGGTTATTCAGATGCACGAATGCCAAGGAAATGAAAACCACTAAGCACCCTACAATAAGTACGCTGACCCATCCTGATGCTGCCTTTGAAGCGGAAAGTACTTCTCTTGGCAATGTAATCATACCTACCCCAAGCATCGTGGATGCAATCCCGACTGACACTTGCGTGGTAGAGAGCAGCCGATTGGAATTTCCATTCATACTATGATTCACCTACTTCATACGTCGTTTGTCTATTGGGTGAAGCATCGTTGGACGTTGGTCCATACGCTTTGTCTGCGTACGAACAATGGTATCTTTCCAACCATTTAAATCGTAAGGTACAAGTGGCTCAAGGTAATTGACACCAAAGCTTCTTAAGCGGACTAAATGAGTAGTAATGAGAATAAAAGAGATGACAATCCCGAATAAACCGAGTGCAGCAGCAGCAAGCATTAGCGGGAATCTCAAAATCCTTAACGTCTCTCCAACTGTGTATTGCGGCAGGGCAAACGAAGATATGGCTGTTAACGCAACGACGATGACCATCATCGGGCTAACTAGTCCTGCTGATACTGCGGCCTCTCCAATAACAAGACCTCCTACAATACCTACCGCTTGACCAATTGGTTTCGGCAATCGAATTCCTGCTTCCCTAAGAATTTCAATCGTCACTTCCATAATTAATGCTTCAACGATAGAAGGAAACGGTACGCCTTCTCGGCTTCCCGCGAGAGTGATAACTAAGTCTGTCGGAATAAGCCCCCAATGGTAGGAAATCAGGGCAACGTAAATCGACGGGAGATACAGTGCGATAAATGCTGCTCCTACACGCAGGATTCGGATTAACGAGGAATACATCCACCGCTCGTAATAATCTTCTGGACTTTGATAAAACGAATTGAACGTCAGGGGGACAATCAAAGAAAATGGTGTGCCATCTACAAGAATCGCGACTCTCCCTTCCGCAAGGGACCCAGCTACTTTATCTGGCCGCTCTGTGACTTGAATTTGCGGAAAGGGACTTAAAGAATTCTCTTCAATTAACTGCTCAAGAATTCCAGTCTCCTGTAAACTATCGATGTCCACTTTCTCAATTCGTCGTTTCACCTCACGAACGATTGTCGGATTGGTTAAGTTCTTTATAGAGAGGACCACTACGTCTGTCTTTGAGCGACGACCCACCTGATAATAATCAATTGTTAGACTCGGGTCTTTGAGCCGCTTACGGATGAGCGCCAAATTTGTGACTAGAGCTTCTATAAACCCATCACGTGGCCCACGTACGAGCGTTTCTGTGACAGGTTCAGATACTTCACGATGTGGAATTTTTCTTGTATTTAGAATAATTGCGTCTTCATATTGATTCGATAAGAGAATTGAGTTCCCCATTAAGATTGCAGCTAAGCAATCTTCAAGAATGTTCGTCAATGAAGACTCGCTCGTCACAAGCACTTGTTCCTTTAAGAATGAAGGCGTCATTCTTGTAATTGAATGTGCACGCTCTGTCGTCTCATGAATTGCTCGTAACTCGTCACTTATTGCATTTGCATCACAAAGTTCTTCTATGTATACGAATGCCCCATCGTAATGGAAAGGAGCAATCGTAAACGTTACGCTCTTTAAATCGAAACTTTCCCCAAGCAAGTTTCGAATGTCCTGCAGATTCTCATTCAATTCGTCTCTGAGATGCTGCCCGTCTGCACTATGAGACTGCTTCGCTTCCCGATTCCCATCACTCGCCACATTGCGATTGCGAGAACGCATCCATTCGAACATCTTTCTATTTAACTGCTTCTTCATCGGAACTCCTCCCCTCTACTCTTTATCCAACCAACTTACAAACTTACTTATGGAATAAGGAACGCACCATGCAAAGAAAGCCCCTACCATCATTTGAATATCAGGTATAAATTGAAAGATTCCCTTCATATCCATCACCTGCCATTAGTATGAGAAGAAGAAAGGGGTTTCTATTCATGAAAACAAAAAAGGGTTGCCCTATGTGGGCAACCCTCTTCATCTCTCTATATCATTTTCTTATTCTTCATCATTAGGATCTTTGGAGAGGTCATGGTCAAGCAAATAATTGCGGGTGTGCTTCATCGCTTCTCCCTCTGTGAGTCGCTGTGTATGGCCGATGAAGTTCCATCCCTTCGCCTCAATAAACTCAACGAACTCTTCAAGAAACTCATCATGGGACATCTCCACGCCATGAATGGTTCCATTAATGGAAAAGGTCTTTTCTCTTGTTAATAGCATACTGAAGCTCTTCTTGTTTCTTCGATTACGTCGCGCCATAAGCTACTCCTCCTTGTCTACTCATTACGTCCATCGTACCACACCAGCAACCAAACATCTCCACCTATTAGAAAAATCTAACAAAAACTTAATATTCCACGATTACCTCACCCGCATTAGGGAAAATAAGTAAAAAATAAGAAAATTCTGATTTGGAGTGATTCATATGCTTGTTACTGTACTTCCTTTCATTGAAACAGTTGTAGCGAATACATCAAACTTTTTGTGGACGTACGTGCTGTCCATCTTATTAATTTGTACAGGGCTTTATCTAACCGTTCAACTCCGTTTCTTTCAATTCCGTTTCTTCGGTCATATACTTGGACAAACCGTTGGGAAGATCTTCAAGAAGAGCTCTGGTCATGCTGGTACCATTACCCCCTTTCAAGCCTTCACTTCCGCCCTGGCCTCAACAGCTGGTGCAACGAATATTGTAGGGGTTCCTGTAGCCATCTCATTTGGGGGTCCAGGTGCTCTCTTCTGGATGTGGGTGGTTGCCCTGATCGGGATGGCCACAAAGTATACAGAAATTGTCCTTGGTGTTCGATACCGTGAGAAGAACAAAAAGGGAGAATGGGTAGGTGGACCTCAATACTACATAAAGAAAGGACTCGGATGGAATAAGGTCGCTTGGGCATTTGCATTTATCTTAATGCTCGAACTGATTCCTAGTATTATGACTCAATCGAATTCCATTTCCATTCAAGTCAATAACTCAATTGGATGGTCCCGTTTGGGAATTGGAGTGGCAATTGCAGTTGTCGTTGGAGCTATTATAATCGGTGGTATACAACGGATTGCTCGAGTGACTGACAAATTCGTCCCCTTTATGGTCTTCACTTATGTCATCATTTGTTTAATTGTCATCTTTGCCCATGTTGAAACATTGCCTTCTGTCTTTGGATTAATCTTCTCTCATGCCTTCACCCCGATTGCAGCTACAGGCGGATTCGCCGGTGCAGCTTTGGCACAAGCGCTTCGTTGGGGTACAGCTAGAGGGCTTTATTCGAATGAAGCAGGACTCGGAACAGCTCCGATTGCCCATGCAGCAGCTCAAACGGACCACCCGTCTAAACAAGGTTTCTGGGGCGTGTTCAGTGTCTTCGTGGATACGATTGTCATTTGTACGCTGTCTGGTTTGACAGTCCTCGTGACTGGAGCATGGAAAGAGGTTTCTTCTGATGATGCGGCGAGCATGATTGGCACAGCCTTGTCAGATGTCTATGGCTCTCAGTTCGGTGAAACGTTTGTTTCAATCTTCCTGTTATTCTTTGTACTTACGACCATCGGAATTCTTGTGTTCTTTGGAGAGAAGCAAGCCGAGTATTTGTTTGGATTAAAAGGGGCTTACTTCATGAGAGTCATTTATCTAGGGGCAATTGTGTTAGGTGCTGTTGGTGGACTACAGTTCATCTGGCAATTTCTCGACTTAATGTTGGCGGCTGTCGTCTTCTTAAACGTCATTCCGGTCTTATTCTTATCGAAAGAAGTTCGTGCGGTTACTCAAGATTATGTGAACCGTATTTATAAACAAAAGAAAGATACGAAGAAAATAGACCTCTTTCATGAATCCGATAAGGATTTCAGATCTTAATTATGTAAAGCCCAAGGCGTCACTGTTCGTGATGACCTGGGCTTTCTATTCGTTTACTTATTTAATTTGTTTTAACACGAGTGCTTCGAGCCATCGCCAAGGTAAAAGCGTCTTCAAGCGAAGCATAAGATGAATCCCTTTCCCAATCGGGAAACGAAACTTCTTCAATTCTTTCTGTTTCGCAAGCGTTGCTACTAGTCTTGCCACTACGATTGGATCACCATATGTATCCTTTTGTTCTTGCATATAGTGATGGATAGACTGCATGTAGTCGTAATAAGGAGAGGTCTTTAACAAAGAAGCCTCCGTGACCTGCTTTCCATTCGTCCAAATGTTCGTACGGAAGGAGCCAGGTTCGATAATTGCCACATCTACCCCATACGGCTTCATCTCTAAGCGAAGACTTTCGCTGAAGCCTTCAACCGCATGTTTCGATGCAACGTAGGGAGACATGCCAGGGAAACCGAACTTCCCGCTAATACTGCTCATGTTCAGAATCTTTCCATACCCTTGTGTTCTCATCTTAGGTAGAACCGCTTGAGTAACAGCGATTAAACCAAATACGTTTGTTTCAAATTGCTTTCGATATTCATCTAACGTGATTTCTTCACTAAATCCACCCGCAGCAAATCCTGCGTTGTTCAATAAGACATCGACTCGATCAAGTGTATCTATGTAAGAAGAAAGACTTTCTACGGAAGCTTCATCCGTCACATCAAGACGATGAAAATGAATCCGGTCGTAGACTTCCTTATCGTCTATGTAGGATTGAAAAATGGATTGTTTCGACAAATCTCTCATCGTTGCAATAACGGTGAATCCTTCTTTCGCTAGTTCCACTGACGTTAGGAGGCCAAAGCCACTGGAAGCGCCTGTTATAATTGCAACACGGTTTGACATCTGCTCACCTCCTCTAACATTGTAGCATAAACGCCTTAATTCTAGAGGAGTATATTGCAAATGTTATCGATTTTTGTCACTTATTTGAGACGTTTGTTCCTACCGCGCAAAAAACTCACTACTTATGGGAGTGAGTCTTACCAGCTTGCTTTCTTAACCCCTGGAACTTGACCTTTATGCGCGAGTTCTCTAAATTGAATTCGAGATAGACCGAACTGACGCATGTACCCATGTGGGCGACCTGTTGTGTTGCATCGATTATGCAATCGGGTTGGTGAAGCGTCTCGCGGTAATTTCTTCAGACCTTCGTAATCCCCTTTTTCTTTCAATTCTTGTCGTAATGCTGCATATCTTTCAACCGTACGTTGACGGCGTTTTTCTTTCTCAACCATTGCTTTCTTAGCCATGGAATTCCTCCTCAATAAATCGTAATCATTACGTTCTAAATTGTAAACAATCTCTTATACAATTGTCAAAACGAGTGCTCGGACGAAATTTGTTCACATCTTCTTGTCCTAACACTTTGAAATTCGCATACGCTTTCTATAAACTAAGAGATAGTGAATGTAAGTAATGGAGGTTTTCATATGGTAAGTACACCATTAAAGCGCTTGATGTATGTAGGAGATGCCGAGGGAATTAGTTTCCTTGTGTTATTACTTATTGCTATGCCACTGAAATATATGTTTGATATACCAGAAGCCGTATCCGTGGTTGGATCGCTTCACGGTGCGTTATTTGTCTTATACATGCTGACCATTCTGAACGCTTTTCTTTCGTTGAAATGGACGATTGGAAGAAGTGCACTCGCTGTAGCAGTGGCCTTTGTTCCATTTGGTACGTTCCTCTTCAATCGGATGCTAAAGAGAAAATACAATTTACAGCCTGTACAAGTGTAACCATTTCCCCTCTCCGAGTTCGGAGAGGGGTTTTTTTGATACAAAGCAATGCGGTTTGATCGTTTTCTATTGACAATGAACCCAATCATTTGCCAAAATAAGAAAATATTAATTCATACCATTCTCATAAGGATTAGAGGTGTTGAACATGCAATCGACCATTGCACAACAAACGACTAGGCAAAAGCGTACGTCTACGACGGTGCTTGCGAATCTTGACCCCGTCCAAAAGCCGTACGTTTGGCTTGGAATCGTTGCTTCCATACTCGTATTTATCGCAACCGTTGCCGTTGCCGGATGGACCCAGGGGCTACTATTCATTCTTGGGATTGCCTTCGGGTTAACATTGCTTCACGCACGATTCGGATTTACTTCGGCATTTAGACGGTTTACATCTGTTGGAAATGCACAAGGCTTGCAAGCACATATGATTATGCTTGCCGTTGCAACGACATTATTCGCACTTATCTTAGCAACAGGCTTCACATTTACAGGGATTGCGCCTTCTGGATATGTCTTCCCCGTCAGTGTGGCGGTTGTAGTTGGGTCGTTCTTATTCGGAATTGGAATGCAGCTTGGAAATGGCTGTGCTTCAGGTACCCTTTATACAGTAGGTGGAGGGAAATCGCCCATGCTGATTACCCTCATCGCGTTTATTGCAGGATCTGTTCTAGGAGCGTACCATATCGGGTTCTGGCGCGAGCAAGCTTCCCTCCCAACCATTTCATTCGCAGATCAGTTCGGATACGTTGGAGGCTGGGCGCTTTCAATTGGACTATTCGCTCTTATCTATTCTATTACGTATATCGTAGCGAAAGTAAAGAACCCGCCATCTATGAAGCCTTTGCCAACTGTTGCTGGCTTCAAGAAGCTTGTGAGAGGTTCATGGCCACTATTTGTAGCCGCTATTATTCTAGCAATCTTAAACGCCATTACACTAGCTATGAGAGGAACACCTTGGGGCATTACCTCAGCGTTCGCACTATGGGGTTCAAAGGTTCTTATGTTCTTCGGAGTTGATGTGAGCAGCTGGGGCTACTGGCAAGGTAGTGAAGCATTAAATCAATCCGTTCTGATGGATACAACGAGTGTGATGAACTTCGGAATCATTCTTGGAGCATTTATCGCAGCCGCTGCCTCAGGAACCTTTAAGCCAGGTAAGATCAAACCAGGTGTTGCGATGGCTGCAACTATAGGTGGATTATTGATGGGCTACGGGGCACGTCTCGCCTATGGATGTAACATCGGTGCTTACTTCGGTGGCATTGCGTCTATGAGTCTACACGGTTGGGTATGGATGGCTATGGCACTCATCGGTACTGGTGTTGCCCTCTTCATTCGTCCTCTATTTGGATTAAGAAACCCAAATCCGAATGATTCCATGTGTTAAATTCAATAAAGTAGAAATCGCGTACATGTTACTTAGGCTGTCGAGGTCAATCTCGACAGCCTTTTTATATAAGCACTTTGATGAGACCACAACTCTTGCACGCGTTACCCCTCGTCCAATTTCACTCCTTCTTGAGCCTGGCTTCACCCCTACCAACCTATGCTAGAATGAGGATAGATTAGAAATTAAAAGGAAGTGACGTTATGTTCGCCATACTGATTGTATGTCTTGTCATTATCTTCGTTGTTCTCATGCTGACGATATTCACCATTACATCAGGCTATAAATACAAACACACCGTTGATCCCCTTCCAAGTAAAGAACAATCACCCTCCACACAAGACAACGATGGAAATCGCTCGGAATAAATGAATTCCGAGTGTTTTTTATTTTTTCCATTAATTATGAAACTTCTTAGGGGGGCAATTCGTCTCTCTACATGTGCGTGATTAATCTATGGAACAAAGGAGGTTTCTTATGAGTTCTTCCCCTACTGTTCAGTTGAAAGGGTTAACGAAGAGAATAGGAAACAAAACAATTGTGAGAGACTTGTCATTTGACATTCAACCTGGCGAAGTATTTGGCTTTCTTGGGCCAAACGGTGCTGGTAAGACAACAACGATTCGGATGATGGTCGGATTGACGTCGATTTCTGAGGGAGACGTCATTATTAAAGGAACAAGCATTAAGGAGAACTTTAAGAAGTCCATTGCTCATGTGGGTGGAATTGTTGAGAACCCTGAAATGTACAAGTTTATGACCGGCATGCAGAATTTAAAGCATTATGCACGAATGTCTGGGAACGTTTCAGACGAACGAATGAATGAAATTGTTAAGCTCGTGGATTTAGAGGATAGCATTCATACACGAGTAAAGAAATATTCCCTTGGTATGCGACAACGCTTAGGGATTGCTCAAGCCTTACTACATAATCCTTCCGTATTAATCTTGGATGAACCGACAAACGGATTGGACCCAGCTGGCATTCGCGAAATTCGAGATTACTTGCGGAAGCTTGCTAAGGATGAAGGTCTGTCCGTTGTCGTATCAAGTCACTTGCTTTCAGAAATGGAAATGATGTGTGACCGGATTGGGATTATCCAAAAGGGGGAACTCATCGACGTTCAGAACGTGAAATCCTTTGTGTCAGACAAGGCGACAATTCGTACACGCTTAACACTCGAGCCCGCTCAAGATGGAAAGGCTGTTCTTGAACAAGCAGGCTATGAAGTCATCGTTGATGAAGAGACACTCGTTATCGAGACAGAACGAGAGCAAATCCCAGGAGTGATTCAGCTACTCGTTCAGAATCAGATTGCAATCTACGAAGCGAAAACAGAAGTTGGCACTCTCGAGGACCGCTTCCTCGAACTTACTGGTACTGGAGGTCAGGCGTAATGAAACAACTACCCTCACTCGTATGGAACGAATTTCTAAAGCTAATGAGGCAACCTGGCTCAATTGTCATGATTGGACTTATTGCTTTAATCCTTCTTGGCGGAGCAATCTTAGACCGTAATTTCAATGATTCCAAGAATGTTGGCGGCGAGAACTGGGAAGCCGAATTACAGGAACAAAACGAGAACATACAAGAGAAATTGGACAATGGGGAATTCTCCATGTTCGGACCCGATAAAATTGAGGAAAACAATTTCCGAATCGAAAATGACTTGGCTATTCCTGAGGGCGGAAATGCGTGGACCTTTACACGTGAGAATGCTGAAGCTACTTCCATCGTTCTTATGTTTACAGTTATCATAGCTGCAAGTATTGTGTCGAACGAATTTAAGTGGGGTACAATTAAGATGCTATTGATTCGACCAATCTCACGTTCAACCATCTTACTATCGAAATTTCTTACCGTCCTGTTGTATGGACTAGTGACCTTGTTGGCGTTCTTCCTATTCAACTTCTTAATTGGTGCAATCTTCTATGGAGTTGACCAGTTAGGGTCGTTACACGTCTATCAGACAGCGGATGGTTATGAAACGATTAGCAATGCGAAAGTAACCTTTGTATCTTACTTAACATTACTTGGGAACCTGATGGTATTCGGTACACTTGCCTTTATGATTTCAACAATCTTTAGAAGCAATGCCATGGCGATTGCCCTTTCTATCTTCTTGTTCTTAACAGGAGGTACGCTTGGTGCACTCGTATCTCGATTCGACTGGGGCAAATATGTCATATTCACCAACACGAATCTGAAAGGCTACTTTGATTATTTCTTTGCTCAGCCGTATTATGATGATCAAACGCTTATGTTCTCACTGATTACATTAGCAATCTACTCCATCATTTTCTATGCGTCCGGTTGGCTCTTCTTTACGAAACGAGACGTTGCAAGCTAATGAAAGAAGCGCCCTCGCTCAAACAATTGAGCAGGGCGCTTCATTTATTTAACCGCTAATTCTTTCGCCTTCCACATCGATGGCAGATATAGCACGATTCCAATTACTACGGTCCACCAGAATGGGTCATGTGTTGTAAAGTTTAGGAGTAACACATAAAGTGCTACAGGTAGTGTGACGATAAGTAAATAGAGAAGGGCTTCTTTCCATTTGCCAACAAAGGCTTGGCCAAGACCGACTCCCATGATTGACCACGCTATAATCTTCCACTTCGTTGGACGATGCGTCCACAAGTGCGGGTGTACGAATGCCAAATAATAAATAAGAAACAAGTGAAAGATGTAGATCACGGCTAGAGAATCATAATAGGGATGTAAGAGTAGTCCAGCTAGAACAAATATGCCCATGACTCGTTCCTCCTGTTGTACACAATCTAATCTTGTCTAGTCTTTCTACGTTCGAACGCGCATATTCTCATTCTTGCATTGAATAGATTAGAGTACAAGCTTTTTCTACATAGAACAGGGGGCGTCATTTCGCATGAATATGTTTCTAAGTTATGTATTGCTCGGGCTTTCCCTTTCTGCTCCAATCGGACCCATCAACGCTGCACAAATTGATTGCGGCATTAAGTTTGGGTTCTGGAATGCATGGCTAATCGGGATTGGTGGAATGGTTGCCGACGTGATCTTTATGCTGTTAATTTACTTCGGGATTGCTGAGTATTTAACGACTCCCATGATTAAGACGTTCTTATGGTCGTTTGGAGCCTTTATCCTAATCTATACCGGAATCGAAGGACTCCTTTCTAAGGCTAATCCGTTGGAAGCGACTCGCTCAGGCTCTGGAGCAGCATCTGAATCCTTTCGCTTCGGTTTATTCATGGCCTTGTCGAATCCGCTAAATATACTATTCTGGCTTGGAATCTACGGGTCTATCCTAGCCAAGACAGCGGAATCCCATACGAATGTTCAACTCTTGCTTTATAGCGGTGGAATCTTCTTAGGCATTATCGTTTGGGACTTGTTCATGGCTTCCATTGCAACAAGCGCGCGTAATTTCCTAAAACCAAGCATCCTTCGCGGAATCACCTTACTTGCAAGCATCTCCCTGATTGGCTTCGGTGTTTACTTTGCGTGTGAGGCCTTTCACATCATTTTTTCATAATGGACATTCACCCATTCCCCACCTTTTGTATACGTATATCGTGTAGAAAGGATGGGGATTGTTTAATGTCTCGTTTATTTGACCGGACAGCACTTGAGGAAACTCTTTTAGAACTAGAACCTTGGAAACAAGATGCGTACACGAAGCTAGGTGACATGATTGCAGATGAAGAGAACACATACCCCTGTGTCCCCGCGAGGGTAGCATTTCTGTCTAATGAACTTCGTTATGGTTTCATTGACTCCCCTACCAGAGAGCGGGCGCCCATGCAACTGGCTTGCCTATTGAAACAATATGGTCAAATCAGCCGGCAAACTGGTAAATACGCATCCATTGCGATTGTGAGTGAGATCACAGATACCACGCTGTCCATTGAACAGTATGAGCATATGTTCTGGGATTTACTAAGCAGGACGACTGCGTTCGATGAGACCGAATGGCCTACAGAAATACCAAAGGACCCGGCTTATAATAAGTGGGAATTCTGTTTTAATGGGGAACCTTATTTCGCATTTTGTGCTACACCTGTTCACGCCTTAAGAAAGAGTCGACATTTCCCTTATTTGCTGCTAGCCTTTCAACCTCGATTTGTATTTGAAGAAATCAATGATTCAACACGTCTTGGACGCAATCTAAAGAAACAAATACGAAAGCGATTAGCTGCCTACGACGAAATCCCAACTCACCCTGCGTTAAAATGGTATGGAGATGAACAAAACTTAGAATGGAAGCAATACTTCCTACGAGACGATGATTCTACTCCATCTACTTGTCCGTTTCTTCACCATACGAAGGAATGGGAGAAGCCTAAAACATAACCCTCCCCCTCTTTCATAATTGAGAGAGGGGTTGTAACTTTTCACATTTCGTGTAGTTCTTTACACCTGTTTTCTCCCCCTTCTATTTACCTACAACCTTTCTATTGGCCTTTCCCATAATTAACCTCTCACCTTATACATTACCCACTATTTACATATAATGGTTGAACTTATCGCGCACACTTTAGCGCGGTGCTCCTCTATTGTAAAAACGTGTCTCTAGACCTAGAGAGCCGTTATTTATAGAAATGCTTCCATAATCCACCCTTCCATAGAACTATTGTCAAAATTATCAAACAACTCTATGATTACGTATGTACATATACTCTGTACAACAAAACAAAATAGGAGTTGGATGAATGAAAAAAAGAGGATTGGCTGTTGCACTTGCGATTGGATTTACATTTACTTCTGCTGTACCGGCATTGGCTGCTACCACCGATTCACCTCTTCATGTACAGGCGCAGAACGAGTGGATTGCTAAATTTGATGCGACGAAGGTGGAATTGAACAAGAAACCAGGTCAGAGCGTTCCTTCCTTTATCAAAGGAGAGATGGAGAAACAGAAGATTAAGTCTGATCAAGATTCAAAGTCCTTCCTTAATCAACATCAAGACACATTCAAGTTAGATGCCAACACAGACTTACAGCTTGTAGAGGAAACGAAAGATGACCTCGGTCACACATTGTATGAATATCAACAGGTTGTTAAAGACGTTCCAATCGATGGAGCCATCCTAAAGGTCCACACAAATGAAAATGATGAAGTAGTGGCCATTAACGGCGATGTCTTTCCTGAAGCAACTACGAAGGTAACAACAACTAAAGCAAAAGTCTCCGCAAAGAAAGCAATTAAAATGGCATACAAACACGCGAAAGTAGCACCAAATGAAGCCTTTAACACCCCTACTACTACCGCTCCATTCGAAGAATCTGCTTCCGGAGCAGCTGAAAAGACTGAGCTTGTTGTTTACAAGAACGGCGATCAGTATGAACTTACCTACCTTGTTCAACTCCAATTTATCGAACCTTACCCTGCCAACTGGCAAATTTATATTAATGCCAAAGATGGTTCTGTTGTCGATGCGTATAACGCAGCGACAGATGCTGCGACAACAGGATACGGCTACGGAACTAAAGGGGATTATAAGTCCTTAAATACTTACGCTTACAATGGTACGTATTACTTATATGATACAACAAAGAATATGTCTGGCTATATCGGCACCTATACTGCAAATTACGGCAACAGTCTACCAGGATCTTGGTCAGTAGATAGCAACAACGCCTTTACCTCTTCTTCACAAGGGGCAGACGTAGATGCGCATGCACACGCAGGCATTGTGTATGATTATTTCCTCAACACTCACAACCGGAACAGTTATAACGGAAACGGAGCTTCCATTATTTCGACCGTCCATTACGGATCTAATTACAATAACGCATTCTGGAATGGGTCACAAATGGTATACGGAGATGGAGATGGCAGCTTATTCTCCCCACTTTCCGGCTCACTCGATGTTGTAGCGCATGAGTTAGCTCACGCCGTTACAGAGTACACCGCAAACCTTGAATACCGCAACCAATCTGGTGCGTTAAATGAATCCTTCTCAGATGTATTCGGCTACTTTGTAGAGCCGAATGATTGGGACCTAGGTGAAGATGTCTACACACCAGGCAAAGCAGGAGATGCCCTTAGAAGCTTATCGAATCCTGAACGTTACGGTCAGCCCGCTCACATGGACGATTTCTACTACACATCCTCTGACAATGGTGGCGTACACACGAACAGCGGGATTCCAAATAAAGCCGCTTACCTAACGATTCAGTCTATTGGCAAGACGAAAGCTGAGAAAATTTACTACCGTGCGTTAAATACGTACTTAAGCAAGAGAAGTGACTTCAGCGATGCTCGTGCTGCTTTACTTCAATCAACAGCAGACCTTTACGGCACAGGCAGTGATTACAATGCTGTCAAGAATGCTTGGGATTCAGTAGGCGTCTATTAATAAGAAACGGACAGCTCATGATGAGCTGTCCGTCTTTTCTATTCTAGATCTATGCGTATGTTTGCTTCACTCGTCCTACTTGACCATCTTCTAAACGGACTTTGATCCCGTGTGGATGTTTAGGAGATTTCGTTAGAAGGTCTTTCACAACCCCACGCGTCGTCTTCCCTGTGCGTTGATCTTGTTTTAAGACAATATCCACTTCTAACCCAGGATAAATGTCTTTTCGCTCCTTGCCATCGGCCATATGTATACTTCCTTCCTAATTAAGACTCTCTCCTATCTTACGACGATAACGTGCGAAAAGCTACCATTCTAAGTACTTCCCTTTTGTGTCCAATCATAGATAAAGAGTGGCAGCCACAGCAATACAAGGATGGCTTCAAATCCGAGCCAGATAATCGTAAGCGGGTTAAAGGCAGCTTGAATGCCTTGTTTCTGTTTACCTCCCGCTTTATTTAGGAAATAGCCGAGTACGCCAGACACTTTCCATGTATACAATACACCAACCCCGATATACACCACTAACAAAACCCATACATAAATCATACCATCCCGTCCTGACACCATTTTTCTTACCAGTTTCGGCGATTTAGAAGAAATTTATACAAGACCCCCACTGACCGGTCAGCGGGGGTCTACTCTTACTCTTCTTCTGCTAGTTCCTTCACATGTTGAACAAGTTCTTCGTAGTTACCTTCAAAGATTTCTCCGTTCACAACAAGCGTAGGGGTTTGAGAAATTTGCAAATCATTGGCATAGTCCAAGTCCGTCTGAACGGCTTCTTCAAACTGTTCCTCATCATACACCTCTACTACACGCTGTGCTTCTTCGTCACTCACTACGGATGATAACGTATCCGTTAAGTATTGTTCCGTCATCAAGTCAATTTCTTCATAACTTGGGTCATTCGGTTGCTTCTGAAATAGTTTCGAGTGGAATTCCCAATACGGGTCAGATCCAAGTTCGGCATAAACAGCTTCTGCAAACTGTGCTCCACGATCAGAATCAACGTTGATAAATGGTGTATTCATAAAGTAAAATTGCGCGTAACCAGGTTCAACAATATCTTCAACAAGACTTGGTACAGTGTTTACTTCAAAGTCCTTACAGAAAGGACACTTGTAGTCACCGAATTCAATCACTTTGACCGGCGCATCTTCTTCCCCCATATAAGGTTGCCCTTCATAGGAAATGGAGACAGGTCCCGCTGATTCTCCCCCTTGTTTCTTATCCTGATTTGTCGAATAAACTGCAAGTAGAACAATTCCAACGACAACAACCAGAAGGACACCAATGAAGATGATGTTTCTTCTTAAATGACTGTTATTCTTCGCCATTGCATATTCACCTATTCCTTCACGTAATTACATGGCTATACCACATACCTCTATTTTAGTGAGTGCTAAAATAGAAATCAATTATGTAATCCGTACTGGTTTTCTTCCAAAATACTGAAAAATATTAACAAAGTTTACGAACAATGGTATGATTCCTCATGGTGCCATTTTACATACGGGAGGAACAAAGTAATGAAAAAACGATTATGGTCAGCCGTGCTTGCTAGTACGTTAGCATTATCCGCATGCGGTTCATCTGACACAAATGAAGACGCTTCGAACAGCGAGAAGAAAGAAGATCAACAGGATGTGAATGTAAAAGCAGAGGTCATGGACTTTCAATTCTCATTAACGAACACCATTAACGATCACGATCTACCATTGTATACGTACGAACTTGCAAAGCTTCAAGAAGAAACTCCATCTGAGGAAGAGTTGGAGCAGTATAAGGAAGAAGCGCGCATGGCTGCTTCAGACGTATCGAACGCATTAGAGGAAGTCTCTGTACCAGATACGCTCTCTGAATACGAGGAAGAACTGCAAGCTGCCACGAATTCACTTCAAGATGCCTACCAAGCTTGGGGAGACAACCTTAGCGATGAAGCAGGACATGCATACGAACAATACGAAGCTTCCTTTAAAGAAGCGGAAGAAGCTCTTGGCAATGTGTATGTTGAACTTGGACTTACTGAGCCAAAGCTAACGAAGGAAGTTAGTGACCTTTAATCCACTCACCTAAACGAATGACAATGACCTACTATACAATATAATGAAACAAAAACAGGACTATACGATAGCCCTGTTTTTGTTTCATTCATTACATTCCCATAATAGCTGGTGTGATATATCCTTCAATTAACCCTGAAAGGACTAATAAAGGGAATACGACAAGAACGAATGACAAGAAACATTCCTTCACTGCTCTGAACCAGTGGATGGACTTCCGTTCTTCTGTAAAGAGTTTCTTAAAGGTGATGAGGCTAAAGTGAAAGCCTATGGCCGCAGCTAAGAAAATCGCAATCAGTTCGGTTATCCCATGTGGAAGAATCCCTTTCAGAAGCAACTCTCCTAGATTATCTCCCACATTCTGATAGTAGGCAGATAATACACTAATGGATAGGATTGTTGATACCGGAATAAAGTAAGGTACGATTAAGATTGGCACAATGCCAAGTACAACTGTTAATAAGGCGACACGTATGTTATTCGACATAATCCCCCACGCCGCTGTAAACGTACCAAAATCCTCTTCACTCAAATCAATTCTTTCCATCTGTTGTTGAATGGCTGCCATATAAGCATCGACTACATCGGGATTTGACAATAGCATATAGTAAGCGACAACCCCGAACACCATCGTTAGCACCATGCCAATGAGGAATGGCAACCGGTAACTTTCTTTAAATTTATCCCATTCATGTTTATACAATCGTTGCATATGTAACTCCTCCCTTAGAAGCATCTTCATGCTAGCATACGTTCTTGTCCAACTAAAGTTTCCTAAAACGGATCAAATAGTTGTTGAAGCTGAATTCCCTTCTCATATCCTCCTCGCTCATTTCTTCTAACCAACATCGCCTGATGCAGCTCTTCACGATCCATACCGTGATGATAAGCAAGCGCCTCAAGAATCAACATCATTTCTTGTAAATGCATAAGAGACGGTTCGTCTTCTACTTCTGCCATATAGTCCGTCCATACGTTGTTAATTTTTTTATGCAGTTGTTTAACATACTCTTTCTCTGGTAGAACTTGAGCTTCATAGACTTTCCCGATTGATGTAAGATGATTCAAATAGTGCTGAGACACCATTTCCTCCATACCCTTTGCCTGTGGATCGCGTTTGTGCTCGTGAACGAACAAGGCGTAGTGGCCTAGGTGGATGAAGTCGACAACATACCCTGCCTCTTGCCATCCTGCAGCTTGCGTATGACCTTTGTTACGTTCATTCGACCACCAAGATCGTAACCGATATGCAGAACGAGGTAGAGAAGATTCTAGAAGGTCTTCTATCTCCATAAAGGATAAATAATTTGAGACCTCGTCCTGCCAAGATAGATAATGACGGAGAGGTGCATACTTTGACTGTTCTTTACCCCCATAGTTCACGTAAGGTCGATTAGGCTCTTTGAAGTCAACCTCATGGTTAAGGTTGTCCCACACCGGTTGGTAGCGCCCCCTAAGAAATGGAGCTATATGCTCTCCCTCTTCGCTATAGTTGACGAACAACCAAATGGACTCACCTGAAGCAAAGGCTTCTTGGAAATGCATGTTGATTCGGCACGCTTCTTGGTCACCACCTCGACTTATATCCGCTTCAGTGATGTTCCCAATTCGGTCCGTTAAATAACCCCCTATATCCTCTATATACTGGACGAAGACAACGGTACGCCCTTTAATTAATACGATTGTACCCGCTACTTCTCTTAACGCTTCTTTCACAGAAAACCGACAGAAAGGTCCGCGACCGAAATGATGTAGCTCTTCAAGGGAGAGCGTGTTTTCTCTAAATGTATCCCTTTCGCTCTCTCTATCTTCCTGAATGACATCTGCAAACTGAAAGGTCAATCGGTCCAGCTTAATTTCCATTTGCACCTCTCCTCTACCATTTAGTTCTAGTATACTAGAAGACAGAAAGAGGCTAAAACAAAAAAGCCGCCGTAGCGACTTTTCACACGATTAGCATTTAACAAAAGCCGCTCCGACGATAATAAGCAAGATAAACAAGACAACAATGAGCACGAACTGGTTGCCATATCCGTAGCTCGGTTGAACCTGACCTCCACAACCTCCGTAGTAACCCATGGAAATACCCCCTTTAACCTGTATAGTTCTATTTGATTACAGAGGCTTAGTAGCCGCCATATCCATAACCACCGAGTGCAGCTGCTCCAACGATGATTAGAAGGATAAACAATACAACGATTAACGCAAAGCCTGCGCCGTAGCCGTATCCACCACTCATCTGTTTTCCTCCTTTCTCATTTCCAATGTTGAAGATTGACTCTTCCCTATACAGTATGTGAGATTCACTAAAGTGGAATGGCAAATGTCTAGTTCCTCACAAGATTTTGTGATTGAATCGGCTCCTATTACTAACGAAGTCGAATCCTAGTAGAAACCATATGGTCCGAATGCAACGATAGAAGTTAAGGCAATCCCGAAGGCTGCACCAAGTACGAACCCGCCAAAGAAATGACTTCCATGTCCCGGGCCGCCTCCAAGTCCACCTACAGGCTCTTGAAATGGGCGAATAAAGACGTGAGTTGGACTAACACGGTCAACCATACCACGGTGTACACGTCCTCGGTTGTCACGGATTTGAACTGGTTTCCCTACACAGCGTTTACAACGGTCATAATAAGGATGGTGTGACATCTTTCTACCTCCCTCTGTTAATGTGAGCACATGCTCCATTCTCGTTCTCTATCAGCGTATGTAGAAATTGTTTAATTGAATGGACAAATTACCTAGAGCACGCACCCAAAATAAAAAAGCGTGCACAAAAAGAGCACACGCATTAATCGATTTCGATTTTTCTCCCTTTCCGCTTTGGAAACTTAAGTTGTAGAATGCCGTCTTTATGCGTAGCTTTCATCTCTCTTACGACAACATTCTCAGGAAGTGTTAAGATTCGTTCATTGTATGAATGCGTTGCACTCATAAATCCTTCCCTTTCATTCTCCACCGTTTCTGATTTATCGACACTAAGTCGAATCCGGTTATCCGGCAAGGCTTCAATTACGATTTCATCTTTAGAGACCCCTGTAAGTTTCGTTTCTAAGATGTAATGGGTCTTTGTCTCGAACTCCTCAAACCGAATTCCTCCTCGGTTCGTTGGGTTAAAGAATTGATCAATTGACTGCATAACGGATTGACGTGGTGGCTGCCAAAGCAAATTATCAAAGAACTTCTGTTGACGTTCCATAAAGCGATCTAAATGATGGTTTGATGCCATTGACTTTCTCCCCTTTCTCTCACACTCTTGCTATTAACTTATGTGAAAGCCTTTAAGAGCGAGTAGGCGAATGTCTAAAAGCATCATCATTTTTAAAATTTTAGAACACTGAGTCGGTGTTCATAATGAAGCAATCTAAGCAATTGCCCAGGTTCCAAAAATAAAAATGCAAAAATTTTTGTGATGAACAATGCTATGTATGACAACCATGTAAGCGCTTTTCTATTTATCTGATTTATCAAAACTGTCTGAAATTTTAGAAATAACCTGTTGACCTTTCCTCAAAATGGTTTTAATATTGTCGTCAATCAAACATTTTCAGAAAGTTTGAAACGTTTATACCACACAACATTTAGGGAGAATTTATTCGTGATCTTCTGTCTCAACAATGACTAGAGATCCTTTTTCTTACCTTTAGCGCTTTATTGCTTTTATGCAAACGCACATTAAACTTACAAAGTAAAAATGAAATGAAAGGAGTGTTTAGTGTGAGCAGCCAATGGATTTATCTCAGCGGCCAATTTGTCAAGAAAGAAGAAGCCGTCGTATCCGTTTATGACCATGGGTTCTTATATGGAGATGGGGTGTTCGAAGGCATTCGTGCCTATAGCGGTAACGTCTTTAAGCTTGATGAACACGTAAATCGTCTCTTTGAATCTGCGCAATCCATTATGCTAATGGTCCCATACACAAAGGAGGAACTTAAACAGATTGTCGTCGACACGGTTAGAAAGAACAATTTATCTGATGCCTACATCCGTGTTGTCCTATCCCGTGGCGCTGGTAATCTTGGCCTAGACCCGGCCAGCTGCTCCGCACCGCGCTTGATTGTTATCGCGGAAGCACTCGCTTTATTCCCTAAAGAACTTTATGAACGAGGGTTAAGGCTAGGCTCAGTATCTACAAGACGCAACCGACCAGACGTGCTTAGTCCACAAGTGAAATCATTAAACTATTTAAATAATATTCTTGTGAAGCTAGAAGCCAATCAGGCTGGGGTCGATGAAGCCTTAATGTTAAACGACCAGGGTTACGTAACAGAAGGCTCCGCAGACAACATCTTCATCGTGAAGAATGGAGTTCTCTACACCCCTCCTGTCTATTTAGGTGCATTAGAAGGCGTAACGAGAAACGCCATCATTGATATCGCCAAGGAACAAGGCTATGAAGTTCGTCAAGATCCGTTCACAAGACATGATGTTTATGTTGCGGATGAAGTCTTTCTAACAGGTACGGCGGCTGAAGTTATTGCTGTCGTTGAAGTAGACCAACGGAAGATTGGAGACGGAACTCCAGGTCACGTAACGAATCATATGCTTAAATTGTTCCGTCAACTCGTTACGACAGACGGTGTTCAATGTTATCCAGAATCCCCTCAACGAGATGCTGTTGTTGGTTAGGAGGGCCTGAAGGTGAGAAGTAATACGATTAAGCAAGGAATCGACCGTGCCCCTCACAGGAGCTTGCTCCATGCCGCAGGGGTTAAAACGAAAGATTTAGGAAAGCCATTTATCGGTGTATGTAACTCTTACGTAGATATTATCCCTGGCCACCGCCATTTGAACAAATTCGCAGAAGTCGTGAAAGAAGAAATTCGGAAAGCTGGCGGCATTCCATTCGAATTCAATACGATTGGAGTCGATGATGGGATTGCCATGGGGCATATCGGAATGCGCTACTCCCTCCCAAGTCGGGAGATTATCGCAGATAGCGCTGAAACAGTCATCAATGCCCACTGGTTTGACGGTGTGTTCTACATCCCAAACTGTGACAAGATCACACCTGGCATGCTCATGGCAGCGGCACGAACGAACGTCCCTTCTGTCTTCGTCTCTGGCGGGCCAATGGAAGCAGGGAAATCCGCTTCAGGTGACAACCTTTCTCTCGTCTCTGTCTTTGAAGGCGTAGGAAAGTACAATCAAGGGTCTATGTCAGAAGACGAACTAACAGAACTGGAATCACTCGCTTGTCCAACTTGCGGGTCCTGTTCTGGAATGTTCACAGCCAATAGCATGAACTCCTTAATGGAAATGCTCGGCGTAACCGTTCCAGGCAATGCGACCATCGTAGCAACCTCTGATGAGCGCCATCAACTCATCAAGCAAGCTGCCAAGCACTTGATGAATGAGATTGAGAATGACATTAAACCTCGCGACATCATGACACGAGATGCATTTGATGATGCCTTTGCACTTGATATGGCCATGGGCGGCTCCACAAATACCGTCCTCCACACCTTGGCGATTGCTCAAGAAGCAGGTGTTGACTACAACTTAGAGCGCGTCAACCAAATCGCAGAGAAAGTTCCTTATTTGGCGAAGATCAGTCCTGCTTCCGATTACTCCATGCAGGATGTTCACGAAGCTGGCGGAGTAAGTGCCATTATTAATGAACTCTGTAAGATTGACGGCTTGCTCAATCGGGACCGAATCACCATTACTGGTGAATCCATCTCTCAGAATGTGAAGAACCACCACATTACCAATCACAATGTCATTCGACCGAAAGACGATCCATACAGTCCTGTAGGTGGGCTTTCCATCTTATTTGGCAACTTAGCTCCAGAAGGCTCCGTCGTTAAGGTAGGTGCGATTGACCCTTCCATTCGTTACTTTGAAGGAAAGGCGATTACCTTCAACTCACAAGATGAAGCCCAGAAGGGAATTGACGATGGAACCGTCCAATCCGGACACGTCGTGGTTATCCGATATGAAGGACCTAAAGGTGGTCCTGGAATGCCAGAAATGCTAGCCCCAACCTCCTCCATTGCAGGTCGAGGGCTCGACAAAGAAGTCGCCTTGATTACTGACGGACGCTTCTCAGGAGCAACACGAGGGATTTCCATTGGCCATATTTCACCAGAAGCCGCAGAAGGTGGAACCATCGCCTACATTCAGAATGATGACACCATCGTTATCGATCTTGAAAAGCGTAGCATTCACCTCGCGGTTGAGGAAGACGAATTGGAACGAAGACGTTCGGAGTGGACGCTAGAGCCACCGAAGATTACGACAGGCTATCTTGCTAAGTATTCGAAACTTGTGACTTCTGCCGGTACAGGTGGAATAATGAAAATTTAACACGTTACAACGTGATGACGGGAATAAAGGAACAAATCACTGTATTCACAGAGAGCCGGGGTTGCTGGAAGCCCGGAAATACAAGTTGTTCTGACATCATCCCTGAGCGCCCAACCGAACGGAATAGCCTATTAGGTTGAGCCAGGTGCCATACCAAAGCACCTGTTATCAAAACGAAGCACTCACTGCTTCCTAAGGCAGGTTCTACAACCTGCGAACAAGGGTGGTACCGTGAAAAGAGAGACCTTTTCACCCCTTACAATCGCTACAAAACTGTGCGATCTCGTATTGGGGGGAAGGGTCTTTTTTTATAAAAAATTTTAATCTAGGAGGGATTACAGGTGAAGGTAGAAGCAAAGTCGGCCACCGAAGCAGCCACGAAGCCAAAGACCGGTGCTGATCTGCTTGTGGAAGCGTTGATTAGTGAAGAAGTCCACACCATCTTTGGATATCCAGGAGGTGCTGTCCTCCCCATTTACGATTCACTTTATCGATATGAAGATGCGTTTCAGCACATTTTAACCCGACACGAGCAAGGCGCTATCCATGCTGCCGAAGGATTTGCACGCGTATCCGGAAAGCCTGGCGTCGTGATTGGCACGTCTGGACCTGGAGCAACCAACCTCATTACGGGTATTGCGGATGCCATGATGGACTCCCTACCTCTCGTTGTCTTTACCGGGCAAGTTGGCACAAACGTCATCGGCACGGACGCCTTTCAGGAAGCCGACGTTATGGGAATTACGACCCCAATTACGAAGCACAATTATCAAGTACGTTCTGTGAAGGACCTTCCACGAATCGTAAAGGAAGCGTTCCACATTGCTTCTACTGGACGCCCAGGACCCGTTCTGGTTGACATCCCTAAAGACATCTCAGCTGGCCCTTGTGCAGATTCCTACGATACAACGTTTCACTTGCAAGGTTACCAACCAAATGTGAAACCAAATCCCTTGCAAATACAGAAATTAACGGAAGCATTAGCCGTTTCACAGAAGCCTGTACTTCTTGCCGGAGCAGGTGTCGTCCACGGCAAAGCATCGGCAGAGCTAAAGAAATTTGCTGAGAAACACAAGCTTCCAGTTGTCACCACACTTCAAGGATTGGGAAGCTTCCCAGGCAGTCATCCCCTTTCACTCGGGATGGGTGGCATGCACGGGACCTATGCTGCGAATATGGCGCTCCATGAGTGTGACCTACTCATTAACATTGGCTCTCGATTTGACGATCGACTAACAGGGAACTTGGCTCATTTCGCTCCACGTGCGAAAGTAGCCCATGTGGATATTGACCCTGCAGAAATCGGAAAGATCATTAAGACACATATCCCAATCGTTGCTGATGCGAAAGCCGCCTTACAGCAATTAAACGGGGCGAGTTTCGCCTCGCCAGAACAACAGGAGTGGCTTGATTCACTTGCAAAGAACCAGGCAGATTACCCACTTTGGTACGCCAATCCAAAGGAACAACTCATCCCTCAATGGCTAACTGAGGCAGTATATAAAGTCACAGAAGGAGATGCCATTGTAACAACGGATGTAGGACAGCACCAAATGTGGGCAGCTCAATATTACTCCTTCGATGAACCGAATCGATGGGTTTCCTCTGGCGGGCTTGGAACAATGGGCTTTGGCTTCCCAGCTGCCATTGGTGCACAACTCGCTGAGCCAGACCAACAAGTTGTGGCAATCGTTGGGGACGGAGGATTTCAAATGACATTCCAAGAACTGTCCGTCCTCCATGAACTGAAACTCCCTATCAAGATTGTCATCGTGAATAACGAAGCCCTCGGAATGGTTCGTCAATGGCAAGAGAAGTTTTATGAACAGCGATTCTCTCAATCTTTGTTTCAATCACAGCCAGACTTTATCAAACTGGCAGAAGCATACGGCATAAAGGGAGTGAAGCTCGAGACACAAGAAGACTTGGTGAGTAAGTTGCCCACTCTCTTCGCATCTGATGAGCCCCTAGTGCTTGACTGCCGAGTCGTTCAAGCTGAGAATGTCTATCCTATGATTGCTCCAGGCAAAGGGCTTCATGAAATGATAGGAGTGAAACCATGAAGCGAATCATTACAGCAACCGTACAAAACCGAAGCGGAGTCCTCAACCGAGTCACAGGTCTCCTTCAAAAACGCCAATTCAACATCGAGAGCATCTCTGTTGGACGTACAGAAACAGAAGGCATTTCAAAAATGACCTTTGTTGTAGACGTGGAGGACCATCAGAAGTTAGAACAGCTGACGAAACAACTGCACAAACAAATTGATGTCTTGAAAGTGTCTGATATTACGGACAAAGCCATTGTCGCTCGGGAGCTTGCATTGATTAAAGTTGTGGCAAACGCCCAACAACGGAATGAACTTCAGACAATGATTGAACCATTTCGTGCATCTATCATCGATGTGAGCCGAGACAGCTTGACCGTCCAAGTAACAGGTAAGCCAGATAAGATCGAAGCCTTAATTGATTTACTCCGCCCATATGGGATTAAAGATTTAGCTCGCACCGGCGTGACTGCCTTCCTAAGAGGCCAACAACCCCATGTCGCCGAGCTAACGAATTATTCTCTTTTAAAATAAAAAGTCAAACTATTATGACAAAGGAAGGAAGATGAACATGACACAAGTATGGTACCAGAATGATATTCAAGAAGAGGTATTAAAACAAAAGAAAATCGCCATCATCGGCTATGGTTCTCAAGGACACGCACACGCTCAGAATCTTAAGGAATCAGGATTTGACGTCGTCGTTGGCTTACGAAAAGGCAAATCGTGGGACAAAGCAGTTGAAGATGGGCTAGAAGTTAAATCAGTCGCTGATGCCACTCGTGACGCGCAGGTCGTGATGATCCTTCTTCCTGACGAACACCAACCTAGCGTCTTCGAACAAGAAGTACGTCCGAACCTTCAAAGAGGCGATGCCCTAGCCTTCGCTCATGGCTTTAACGTTCACTTCAACCAAGTCGTTCCTCCTCAAGATGTAGACGTCTTCCTCGTCGCTCCGAAAGGCCCGGGTCATCTTGTACGACGGACCTTCACAGAAGGAGCAGGTGTACCTTCTCTATTCGGGGTCGAACAAGATGTAACCGGTGAATGTACTAAGCTCGCTCTCGCCTATGCCAAAGGAATTGGTTCAGGTCGTGCCGGTGTACTTGAAACAACGTTCCAAGAAGAAACGGAAACAGATCTCTTCGGTGAACAAGCGGTCCTCTGTGGTGGGCTTTCAAGCCTTGTAAAGGCTGGATTTGAGACGTTGACAGAAGCCGGATACCAGCCTGAGGTTGCCTACTTTGAATGTATGCATGAATTAAAGCTTATTGTGGACCTCATGTATGAAGGTGGACTTGAGAACATGCGTTATTCCATTTCCGACACAGCCCAGTGGGGAGATTTCGTATCTGGGAAACGCATTGTGAACGAAGATACGAAATCTCGCATGAAAGACGTACTAACAGATATTCAGAATGGCACATTTGCGAAAGGTTGGATTCTTGAGAATCAAGTCAACCGTCCGCAGTTCAATGCAATCAATACGAAAGAGAACAATCATCAAATCGAGCAAGTAGGACGTGAGCTTCGTGAATTGATGCCGTTCGTTAAACAACCAGCCAAGCCGAAGAAGGATGTGGTAACGCATGGCTCACGTTAATATCTTCGACACGACGCTTCGTGATGGAGAACAATCTCCTGGGGTCAATTTGAACGGTCTTGAGAAGCTTGAAATCGCCAAACAGTTAGAACGTCTTGGAGTTGACATTATGGAAGCAGGATTCCCTGCTTCCTCCAAGAACGAATTCGACTCGGTGAAGACGATTGCCCAAACGATACGAACGAGTTCTGTAACCGGATTGGCTCGTGCGAAGAAGTCAGATATTGATACAGCATGGGAGGCACTCAACTATGCCGCTGAACCTCGGCTGCATATCTTCCTTGCCACTTCCCCTATCCACATGACCCATAAATTAAAAAAGACACCTGAGGAAGTAATCGAAACTGCGGTAGAGATGGTGTCGTATGCGAGGGAACGATTCCCACAAGTGGAATGGTCGGCAGAAGACGCCTGCCGCTCAGATCTCGACTTTCTAGCTACGATCATCGAACGAGTCATTGATGCAGGAGCCACCGTCATCAACCTTCCAGATACGGTCGGGTATACAACTCCCGAAGAATACGGATTCCTCTTCCGCTACATGCGTGAGAACGTTCCAAATATTGACCGTGTTTCCCTTTCTGCCCACTGCCACGATGATCTTGGTATGGCGGTTGCCAATTCTCTCGCAGCCATCGAGAACGGCGCTACACAAGTTGAAGGAACGATCAATGGCATTGGTGAACGCGCTGGAAATGCCTCTCTAGAAGAGATTGCTGTTGCTCTTAAAATCCGGGGAGATAAGCTCCCTTACACAACCAACCTTGTCCTTCACGAACTGAAGCGAACAAGCGATATGGTCAGCAAATTTACTGGCATGAAGGTTCCTGGTAACAAAGCCGTGGTTGGCGCTAACGCATTTGCCCATGAATCAGGAATCCATCAGGACGGGGTGCTTAAGAATGCATCAACCTATGAAATTATTACCCCTGAACTTGTAGGAGTAAAGGCTAACAATCTAGTCCTTGGTAAACATTCAGGTCGCCACGCTTTCAAAGATAGAACGATTGCACTTGGCTATGACCTAACAGAAGCTCAAATTTCAGAAGGGTTCAAGCAATTTAAGCTTCTGACAGATAAGAAGAAAGAAGTAACAGACGATGACTTGTTCACGATTCTTGTCGATCTACAGACGAAGAACGAAGATATCTCTCAATATGAGCTTCAAGCCTTTCAAGTCCACTACGGTTCTGGTAATCGTCCATCAGCTACTGTTGCCCTCCGTAAACCTGATGGCAACGTCGTGGAAACAGCGGGCATTGGCCAAGGAAGTGTAGAGGCCATCTACAACACGATGGAAGCCCTCATTTCTGAGAAGATTGTCTTAACGGACTACTCTCTTCACTCTGTTGGCGAAGGACGTGACGCATTGGCTGAAGTCTACGTTCGCTTAAATGTACAAGACACGCCAGTTAGCGGTCGCGGAGCTGCGCAAGATGTATTAGAAGCTTCTGCACAAGCATTTCTCAATGCTGTCAACCGCGTCTATGTCAATCAATTTCTAGCACAGAAAGACCAAGTACAACTATAAGGAGGATTTCTATGAAGAAGATAATTGCACTCCTTCCAGGGGACGGCATTGGGGAAGAAGTCATCCAGTCCGCGAAACAAGTCTTGCAGACTGTCGCCAAACAATTTGGCCATTCATTCGTGTTTCCATCCTACGATATTGGCGGGGTAGCCATTGACAGGCACAACACTCCTCTCCCTGAAGAAACCATCGCAGAATGTAAAGGTTCGGACGCTGTCCTATTAGGAGCAGTCGGTGGACCCAAATGGGATCAAAACCCTTCCCACCTTCGCCCTGAAAAAGGACTCCTTGGCATCAGGAAGCAACTCGGTCTATTTGCAAATCTTAGACCCGTTAAAGGATTCCCGGAATTGCTTCATGCATCTCCGTTAAAGGAGGAAGTCGTAAAAGGCAGTGACCTACTCATCGTTCGAGAATTAACCGGCGGCCTCTACTTCGGGACACCAAGTGAACGACGGGACGGAGGAAGATCTGTCGTCGACACTTTAAGCTATGAACGGTATGAAATTGAACGGATTGTCGACAAGGCTTTCCAAAGTGCCAAGCTCAGAAGAAACCACCTTACCTCTGTAGACAAAGCAAATGTACTTGAATCCAGTAAACTATGGCGGGAAATTGTTGATAAAAAGGCTGCTGAATATCCTGAGGTGACGGTCGAGCACCAACTCGTGGATGCTGCTGCTATGAAGCTAATTACTAATCCTACTGCTTTCGACGTCATCGTTACGGAAAATATGTTCGGCGACATTCTATCAGATGAAGCCTCTGTACTAACAGGCTCGCTTGGTATGCTTCCATCGGCAAGCCTTCGAGAAGACGGCTTAGGGTTGTATGAACCCGTTCACGGTTCTGCACCAGACATCGCTGGTAAAGGGGTAGCTAATCCACTAGCGACAATCCTCTCCTCCGCTCTAATGCTCCGTCATTCTTTCGGATTAGAAGAAGAAGCGTTGGCAGTTGAAGAAGCCGTTCGCGTTGTGATTGAACAAGGCTATCACACTGCTGACCTTTCAATTAGCAATGGATTTATTGTGAACACAACCGAAATGACATCTCACATTATCGAACAACTTACTTCTCAAGATGCAATGACAAGTATTCAAAGTTGTTACGTGTAAGGAGGAATACGATGGTACCAGAAACAATCGTCGAGAAAATTTGGAAGAAACACGTCGTTCATGAAGAAACAGAAAAGCCAGACCTCTTATATATTGACCTCCACCTTGTTCATGAGGTCACATCACCACAAGCCTTTGAAGGGCTTCGCTTGAAAGGGCGGACGGTACGACGCCCAGAACGAACGTACGCCACGATGGATCATAATGTGCCCACAAAAGACCGCTATAACGTACGAGACCAAGTGTCGAAGAAGCAGATGGATACACTGAAAGAAAATTGTACCGAGTTTGGAATACCGCTTGCCGATATTCACCATCCGGATCAAGGGATTGTTCACGTCATTGGCCCAGAGCTCGGGCTGACGCAACCTGGAAAGACAATCGTGTGTGGAGACAGTCACACTTCTACTCATGGGGCGTTCGGGGCCTTAGCATTCGGAATTGGAACGAGTGAAGTTGAACATGTACTCGCCACACAGACCCTTTGGCAAGCTAAGCCAAAGACTTTAAACGTAAAGGTGAATGGGGGACTAGGAACAGGTGTAACTGCGAAGGACTTAATTCTTGCCATCATCGGCAAATACGGCGTCCGCTTTGGAACAGGATACGTCATCGAATACACGGGAGATGCAATTCGTAATCTCTCCATGGAAGAACGCATGACGGTTTGCAACATGTCAATTGAAGCAGGAGCGCGTGCAGGGTTGATTAGTCCAGATCATACAACAGTCGAGTACTTGAAAGGCAAACGTCACGTCCCAGAGGGTGAAGCGTTCGAACAGTTGAAAGATCAGTGGCTTAGTCTAGCCACCGATGAGGGGGCTAAGTATGATGCTACTGTTACCATTGAAGCAAACGAAGTAGAGCCGCAAGTAACATGGGGAACGAACCCCGGAATGTGCCTACCAGTAAGTGCGAATGTCCCCCACCCTGAAGACCAAGAAACAGAAGCTACTAAGAACGAAGTGCAACATGCCTTAACGTATATGGGACTGCATGGAGGTCAACCAATCTCTTCTATTTCCATTGACCATGTCTTCATCGGGTCTTGTACCAACTCAAGGTTAAGTGACTTGAGAAAAGCAGCAAGTATCGTGAAAGGCAGACATGTCCACCCGAGCGTCACTGCAATTGTCGTTCCTGGATCGATGAGCGTGAAGCTGCTCGCAGAAGCAGAAGGTCTTGACCTTGTGTTCAAGGAAGCAGGATTCCAATGGCGGGAAGCAGGCTGTAGCATGTGCTTGGCAATGAACGATGATGTCATCCCACCAGGTGAACGATGTGCTTCTACATCAAATCGAAATTTCGAAGGGCGTCAGGGAAATGGCGCAAGAACACACCTTGTCAGTCCAGAGATGGCTGCCGCTGCTGCAATTGAAGGCCACTTTGTTGATGTCCGTCACACCGTAACCCCTACACTTCAACCATAGGAGGAAGATTCACATGGAGGCCATTCAGACTCATACTGGGCTCGTCTACCCACTTAATCGCTCGAACGTAGACACAGACCAGATTATCCCGAAACAATTCCTGAAACGGATTGAACGTCAAGGGTTTGGTAAATACTTGTTTTATAACTGGCGCTTTGACGAATCTGGTCGCTTGAGAGATGATTTCACATTAAATGATACAAAGTATGACGATGCTTCGATTCTCGTCGCTTGGGAGAATTTTGGGTGCGGTTCTTCAAGAGAGCACGCTCCTTGGGCATTGCTTGATTATGGGTTCAAAGTCATTATCGCCCCTAGCTTTGCCGACATTTTCTACAACAACTGTTTCAAGAACGGAATCCTTCCCATCAAGCTTAAAGAATCAGAATGTGAGCACCTATTAAAGAAAGGTGAAGAAGAAGCGTATCGCATTCATATTGATCTGCCGAACCAAGAAGTGACAGATTCAGAAGGATTTCAAGCATCCTTCCAGCTCTCTTTGTATTACAAAGAAATGCTATTAAACGGATGGGATGAAATTGCTGTTACGTTAACGCTAGCAGATGAAATTCATCACTATGAAACGAAAACAAACAAATTAGGAGTGTGAATCCATTGGGAATTGCGTAACTGGAACACAAATCACAGAAGCGATGAATCATTTAAACGGGGTGGTTCATCGCACCCCTCTTACCACATCAGAAACGATTAACAAACTAACAGGTAAAGAAGTCTATTTAAAACAAGAGAACCAGCAGAAGACAGGCGCATTTAAAGTAAGAGGTGCGACCTACAAAATTTCGAAATTAACGAAAGATGAGGCCAGAAGAGGGGTTATTGCCGCATCAGCAGGAAATCATGCACAAGGAGTTGCCCTTGCCGCCACTAAGAGAGGAATAGATGCGAAAATCTTTATGCCAGAGCACACTCCTAGAGCCAAGGTTCAAGCAACTGAGGGCTATGGAGCAAAGGTAATCTTAACTGGGGAATCGTTTCAAGAAGCGTATCAAGCAGCATTAGAGGAACAAATTCAAGCACGGAGTCCGTTCCTCCATCCCTTTGATGATGGAGACGTTATCGCCGGTCAAGGGACCATTGCGTTGGAGATGCTCTCTCAACAACCTAACCTTGATACGTTAATCGTTCCGATTGGCGGAGGTGGTCTAATTAGCGGGATGGCCGTAGCTGCCAAAAGCTTGAAGCCTTCCATTCGAATCATTGGAGTTCAAGCTACAGGTGCATCCGCCATGTATAACCGCTTCTATCAGAAAGGAGCTCCTTCCTTACAGCATGTTTCTACGATTGCTGACGGCATTGCTGTGAAGCAACCAGGGGAACTAACTTCCCAACATATTCGCCACTTTGTCGATGAGATTATGACGGTATCAGATGAAGAGATAGCGAGCGCCATGATTTATTTATTAGAGCGACATAAATCGCTCGTAGAGGCTTCTGGAGCGGCTGCACTGGCGCCTCTCCTCTCCCATCGCTTATCCGGTCGCTCTAAGCGTTGCGGGATTGTCATTAGTGGAGGGAACATGGATGTTTCGAAGATTCCAATGATCCAGCAACTTGCACAGACGCCCATCCAAAAGAGAATACTAGCTTAAGCTATCCCCCCTTCAGCCTCACTAAGCTGAAGGGGGATTTTACGTTACAAGACCCTCAAGAAAAAAAAAACACACTCGCCCTCCACTCTCGTCCATACCAAATCCCCCTTCTCCCCATATAGTAAAAACAAAGGACCACACATCCTTTTAATCGGAAAGAGAGCCGAATCTGGCATTCCCCCTTTCGTATCGTCCAAACGTGGCTCTCTTTCTATCCTTTCTTTCTTTTCTGTTGAGTGAAGCATCGTTCACTAAACTTCACTCCTTTTTTGGAGTAGGCAACCGTCTAATTTCCTTCATCTTGTTGCCCTCCGTGGATCGGTACGCATATCGTAATAAAAAAAGGTAACAGGTGATTGTCTATGGCAAAAAAGGATGGCGAGCTTAACTCAAAAAAATTATTAGATGTGCTAAAGTATTCCTTTGAAGAAAGCGAACGAAATGCACAGATTACACCTAAAGAACTTATTCAAAAAATGATTTATAAATTAACCAAATAGCCCTTATGGGATTAAATTGACCATTGCTGGTTATGTCAATAAATAGAGACGCGAGACATGACGAAGCGACTGCAATGTGAAGAGCAGGATTCCATTCTTGCTTCAACTATAAATGAGTGAAAAAAGCATACTCGCAGTAGTCTGCTCAGGCTGTCGAGAAAGTCTCGGCAGCCTTTCTATATTTCTCTGATTCTTATAGTTCACCGCGTTGATTCGTTATAACTTATAAATGAATTGTGATTTGATGTTTCAATCCAATTCTAAACGCCAAAATGAAATAGAAATGGTCACCATTGAAGAGCTAGTCCCAAAAGACCATCTCCTTTGTAAAGTAAACCACTACATAGACATTTCTTTCATTCCTGAAAACGTTCATCCTTACTAATCCGAAGACAATGGGGCTTATTGCGGAAAAAGCCATGGAAAAACGGGCGATACGAGACACCGCAGTGTGGGTTTTACGAGGAGGCTCGGGCGTTCGTGCGCGGAAAGCGAGTGGGATTCGCGCGCACGATCCACACAAAACAAGCCTGCAGAAAAGCACGGGGTTTCTCTACAAGCTGAGGAGACTACTGCTAGTCTTCTTTTTCTATTCATTTGACGTCAGGATGTTTCATACAGTAATACATATGACCAATGAGATCGGAGCGTGATTCCATGACGTCAACACCAACCGTTTCAATCATTTTCCCTGCAAAGAATGAAGGAGAGAATGTAAGAAAGACGTTACAATCGTTGTATGAGGTTAAAACGCACGTTACGTTCGAAGCCATTGTCGTAGATGATGCATCTTCTGACCGTTGCTGCGAATTTCTTACCGATCCTGCTTCTCCATATTCAGCTGTTACATGCGTGAGGACCGATGGAGTTGGAGCTGCGAATGCTAGAAATGTAGGTGCCGAACATGCGAAAGGTTCCTATTATGTGTTCTGTGATGCCCATGTCTCTTTCGAAGATTGGTGGCTCGACCGACTCCTGCGTCCAATCTTACTGAAGAAAACAGATGCCATTTGCCCAGCGATTGCCTCGACATCTAATGCTAAATCCATCGGCTATGGCATGTCTTTGAAGCCTGATTTAAGTGTCCTTTGGAACAAAGAGCAACCCTCACTGTTTGAGACGCCTATATTACCAGGTGGGTGTCTCATGATGGCAGCAGATGTCTTCCATGCGATCGGTGGGTTTGAGCGTGGGTTTCGACGGTGGGGTCATGAAGACGTCGAAATCTCAATCAAACTCTGGCTATTCGGCTATCGATGTAGCTGTGAACCGTCGGTTACGATCTTACATGTCTTCCGCAAGAAGCAGCCCTACGCCATATCCCAAACGCACGTCGATTACAATTTAATTCGCATGGCCTATTCTCACTTTAACGTACTCCGGATCAAGAGGTGTTTGAAGCTACTAAAGCATAGCGATCCAACTCAGGTGAAACAGGATGTAATAAATCATGGCGCGCTTGAACAGCGTCAACAGTATGAAGCGTTACGAAAACACAACGATTCTTGGTTCTTCTCTAAATTTAGCATTCCCTTCTAATCAATCTGAACATGAAAAGACGTAACCTTAAAGGCTACGTCTTTTCTTATGGGAAATTCAAGCCATGATGAGCTTTCAAGTATTGGTCAGCCTCTTTCATATGCTGATCACTTCTTAGATTGGTGGCAGGTACAGGAATTGGTTTATGAATTGCCTCGGCATCTCGAACAACTACGGTTTGGTTCGCGTTCAACTTCTTCAAATTCATAAAGAAAATCGCATCATCTCGTGTAAAGGTTGGAGGAATTTGAGCCTGCGGCAAGAGTGCCTTTCCTCGGAGGGCAATGCATCCAATTGGTCCCCAGTCCGTGAACATATATTTGTTCGTAATGACCTGATTTTCCGTTCGATATAAGTACCCATTTCGAACAGAAAAGTTTGTACCTGCTATTTCAATGTCACGATTACGATTTCGAACAATCCCAGTATACACATGATAGTTCGGAAATTGCCCCATCGCTGTTATAACAGCCTCGACCCACCCCTTCTTTAACTGCATATCATCATCAAGGGAGATAACGATAGGGTGCTTTGATTTCGCCCGCTCGAACAAGATATGTCGACCGCCTCCACAACCAAGATGGACCTTTGAATGTTCGTTGGAGTCATTTAGAACGACTAGTTCGATATCTGGACGACGGTTGCGGTCAATGATGTTACGAATTCTCTTATACAAAGGAGCAGCTAAATCATTGTAAATGTATAAGGTAAACGGCCGCTTCGTATCCTTACACAAGGAAGCTACTGTAAATTCCAAGACCTTCTCCCTTGTAGCCGTGGTCGAAATGATGATTCCTATTGTATTCTTCTTCATAAGACACCTCCATCAGATGCTAGGTTACTTCACGACAGTTCAGGTACGACCGCTCGTTCATACACAAGCAGTCAGCACCTGATTCCTTCTCTATCCTATTCAAGAACATCTATTTGGAACCTACCTCAAATAAACTCCCACGATCATCTCTTATGTTCTCTTCATAACGGCTCCGAAGGTTTCTGCAACTAAGCAATCATCCCATTCAATCCCATATCTGCGGCACACTTCCCTTCCCTCTTCAATCGGCGGACGGGAAAAGAGTTTATATAAATCACCGGTTTTAGAAGGGCGGGTGTGCTTCATCATAACAGCGTCTACAATGGCAATTCTATCTTTAGGTACGCCCATTATCCTTGGCCATGTAAAGTCAAGGCCAAACCCCGAGAAGCTTTCCTTAAACGTCTCTAAGCATGTGTTAAGACCCGTTCGGTTAAAGGCTGGTGCCATAATCTCAGCAAAATTTGTATAACGTAGCACGTGTGCGGGTTGATTCGCCGTAATCTTCCAACCACCAATATAAGAATCACGGGTAAGGGATGGCTGGGAGAGCCAGAGGTCATATTTCTCAATCAAAGAGAAATATGTGGTAATTGACCCGCTATCCATATGAATATCATCATCAGGAATCCAGACCGCTTCATAATCACTTAGCTTTGGGCCAAGTTGTTTTAGCGCATAATAGGTATTCTGAAATTTCGTACCTTGTCGTTCCCAGTAATAATCACACTCATTCTTATAGCGATTTGGCGTATTGCCGTAATAAACAAGCGCCAAGTCGAACTGTTTGGTGATTCTTGGGGAGACCCAATTCTTGTGCAAGGATTGGTCTCCTACACTCGATATGACGAGATAACGATTTGGCATAGTGTTCTCCTCCCTATACACGGTGAACGGAATATATGGCATTTAGTCCATAGGTTTCAAGGGGCATTTCCCACTTTAACTTCCGCTCCCCTAAGTGGTAGCATGCAATTCTAGTTGGTTCCTTTCCATAATCGCCATCCCATACCCATACACCATTCTGCTTAATTTTCTTTGGTCGAATCCGTGTAAACGCAACAATAATCTCTTGAGGATTGATGACTTCGATGCCTCTGCACCACCCTAACTCACGCTGATGTCCTTCAAATTCATTTAGGTCATAGACTTGTCGTTCATTCATCCCAGACTTCCGAATGGTGATGACTTTCCCATCAGTCTGCGTGAAATAAAGATGGTCTCCGTAATGGATTCCATCGTGAATGTACGTGGTGCCGACGGGGATTGTTTTCGTTGGGTCGTCTACACATGCCAAGTCGTGCTGAAGACAGCGGGTTACCCAAATTTCTCCGTTCATTTCGACGCCATAATTTGGGTGAGAGACGTGAGGCTTCGTGGATGGGACTTTACGATAATCTACGTTCGGGTCAAACCATTTCCAAGGATCTACTCCTAACACATTCCACTCCCGTACGACCTGACCAATCTTGTTCATTTCAACGACCATTTCAAGTCCTGTATTCACAACAAGTAAGTTCCCATTCCGAAGGGGACGTACGTGGTGGACATCATTAAACCGAGGGAGTGAAACGTAATGTACCCTGTTAAAAGAAGGGAGTTCATAGACAAGCACTTCTGTCGTAGTCGGCACATACATATGCCCGCCCTCGACCGTAGCTGCCGTAAAGGAATAAGACGGCTTCTCCTCAGCTACGACCCTTCTAGGTGATGTGTATTCCACACAGGGCGTAACCTTTCCGTTCTGAGAATTCACTTTGACAATCACGCCTTTTTTATATTGCTGCCAATCTTTTAAGACGCCGTTTTTCTGTTGAGCTCCTACTACATACCATTCCGACATAGGTATTAAGCCTCCTACACGATTAATCTAGAATCCTTTTATTATATGAGTGCACACCAAGGGCTGATTGGGTGAAAGGAACAATACATGCGAGAAAACATATAGTAAGAGTGACGGACGAAAGCAGAAAGTGAGGCGGCAGATTATGAAACTACTTATAACGGGCGGAAGCGGATTTATTGGTTCTCATACAGTTGAGAAAGCGTTGGCCAAAGGGCATGATGTGTCAGTTGTAGACAATCTAAAGACCGGTTCGCTTGACTATATTACTCCTGTGCTTGAGCATATTCGATTTTATTCTTGTGACCTCTTATCTCCTTGCTTTGATAAGCTTATACAATCCGTAAATCCCGAGGTCATTATCCATCTAGCTGCACAAGCAAGCGTATCTTCCTCGTTGAAAGACCCCATTTATGACGCACAACAGAATGTGCTTGGGACGCTTCGTGTCATAGATTTAGCAGCACAACATTCCATTAGGAAAGTTGTGTTCAGTTCAACCGCTGCCGTGTACGGACCTCCTAAAGAACTACCTATACCTCCCACTCACCCGGCAACTCCAGTCTCTTATTACGGAATGTCCAAACGATTAGCCGAACAGTATCTAACCTTTGCAAATGAAAGACACGGAACGGAATTTACGATTCTCCGATATGGCAATGTATACGGTCCTCGCCAATCTGTGGCTTCAGAAGGAGGGGTCGTCTCCATCTTTGCAAGTCACCTATCCCAGAAACTACCCGTGAAAATTTACGGGGACGGAGAGCAGACACGAGACTTTGTCTTTGTAAAGGATCTAGCAGAAGCGAATCTTGCAGCATTAACGAAAGGAAATCAAGAAACTCTTAACATCTCTTCCTCGAATCCAATTACAGTCAACGACTTATATAAGAAGATGGCGGATTTAGCAGGTTCACACCAACAACCTGTGTATGAACAAGAACGAAATGGAGATGTGAAACATAGCACACTCTGTAATAAGCTCACGCAATCCGTTCTCAGATGGACACCAAAGACATCGTTAGACGACGGCTTACAGGAAACGTACCGCTATTACAGGCAGTTCCCAACAGGAGGTACATCATGAAAATCTTATTCGTTTATTACGTACCAAGCGGTGGTGTCGAGACGCACAATCGCATGCGCCAACAAGCTCTTAAGGGCCATACCTGTGAATTCCTGTACTACCGGAAGCAACGAAAGCTTGTAAATGACCATGGAGCACCTGTTCATATTACGAACGATGATGCTATCATTCGTAATCTATTAAGCAAGAAGCACTATGATGTGATGGTTGTAATCTCAGACTATAGCGCCCTGCAGAGATTTCGTAATTTAGGATTTAAAGGGAAGATGATTCTTGAAGTTCAAGGATTTGGACCTAAGGACAACGCCCGCTCTATATTAGAACGAGCTAAACCTATCATCACAGCACATGCAGATGGTCTACTGAATCCTAGAACGCCTCACATTCAATCGCTCTATAACGAATTGTACCCAACCGTCCCTAAATTCAATTTCAACAATGCAATCAACTACTCCCGCTATTCGTACGTACCTACACCGAAGCATCCAAATCCCATCGTAGCCTGGATTGGCAGGCTTGAGGATAACAAGAACTGGCGGGAGTTCTTACGCATAGGAGAACAAATTGTCAAGCGAGCGCCTAGCACAGAGCTTTATATGTTTGAAGACCCTACCTTATCTACGAAAGAGGAACGAAACGCCTTCGAAGCGTTAAAGAAAACACTAGGCTTACAGAATCACGTGAAAGTCTTACAGAACGTTCCAAACGACGACATGCGAACGTATTTCTCTAAGATTGGCGATTCTGGTGGCTTCTTATGTATGACATCGAAAGTGGAAGGGGCGCCTTATGCGCCTCTTGAAGCCTTGTGCGCTAAATGTCCTGTATTAACGACCGATAATGACGGAGTACGGTCATCCATCATCCACAATGAAACAGGGAAATATTATCGAATTGGTGATATTCAACACGGAGTAAAAGAAGCCATGGCACTCATGAGAGACCAATCATTGCGCTCGAAAATCAGAACGCAAGGCGTGACCCACGTCCAAACCAATTTCAGTCTCGAACGATATAACTCAAATTTCACTTATATGCTTCAGCTGATTTCAACAAAATGAAAAGAGCCCTCTAACGGGCTCTTTTTTTACATGCGTGCGTTTAGCGGTGTCGTTTTGATCTTGTAATCGAGTATGGGGCGGTACCGCTTTCTTATACGCTCCGATTCTGAAACGATGGCAGCACGGTGTTTATTTGTCCCCATCTCTTGATGCACACGATAATAGACTAATGGGACACCTAAATACTTAAAGTCATACCTTGTTATCACCCGCATCCACATCTCGTAATCATGTGCAAACCGAAACTCTGGCTTAAATACTCCTAATGTATCAAACACTTCTTTAGCAATTAGCACGGAACATCCATTAATGGGGCACCCTTGTTTCATTTGCCTATAGAATTCGTGCTTAGATCCAAAGACTCGGCCTCGGATGCCAGCGCTAACGTTCCCTTCCCCGTCCATGAAATAGACAGGTCCATACATCGCCTTGGCATTACGTTCTTTCATAAATGTCAGCTGTTTCTCAATCTTCTGTGGATGAAATTTATCATCCGAACTAAGCCAGGAGATATAATTCCCCGTTGAGACCTTTATCCCCATATTCAGTGCAGTGGCCGTTCCGCCGTTCCCTTTCTCAATATATTTAATTCTATCTAGAAATCTCTTTACCTTATCCGCATGCTTTGTAGAACCGTCATTGATGACAATGACTTCACAATTTGGATAAGTTTGATCTAGGGCACTTTGTATCGCGATATCAACGTAAGGATCGTTGTAAAATGGAATGATAATTGAAACTTTATCCATGAGATGAAGCTCCTCTCTTTCCTCTTAATGCCTCTACCATCTCTTCAATGGAAGTGGCAATGGTACGCGTCGGAATCCAACCTAGCTGCTTTAGCGCAGTTGGGTCCGCAATTCCTTGTACGTCAACTACTTCACTTTCCCATGTAAAGGTCATCGGGACGTGGCTTATACGCTTGAATTCCTCTGCAACTTGTTGAAGCGACGTCTCCTTGCCTGACCCAACTTCATATGTCCCATTCGGTAATCCCTTTTGGAACAACATGGCGTAGGCGTTCACGGCATCACGGACGTCAATGAAATCTCGGTTCGCAAGTGGCGATGATAACGTGAGATGCACTTCCCTCTTATCGCTTTCAGCTTGTGAGAGTTCATTCGCAATCCACCCACAAACGCCTTTTCGTTGATTGGGTCCAACTAAATTGGATGGCTTTGCAATGATAATAGGGAGATGGAACATCTGACCATATGCTCGTGCAATCTCTACCTGCACATGCTTACTCACACCATAGGGGTGATTGGGCACAAGCGATTTCGCATCTAACATCGAGCCTACAATTAAAGTCTTACATGCAGGGTTAATGTTACGAACCGCTTCAAGAAGATATAACGTCGATACGCTGTTACTTTGAAACGTACGGAACGGCTGCTGCCAAGATTGCTTGACATCATTTTGCCCTGCAAGATGAAGAAGTAAGTCTGGGACAATCGCTTCGATGACCTGCTCCACCTCTTCAGCATTGGTAACATCACACACAACTGGTTGAACACCTTCAGGCAGTTTCTCATCCCTTCTAATCATCCCGTACACTTCATACCCTTTCTGACAAAAAAGGGAACAGGCGTGTCTCCCAGTAAACCCGCTTGCTCCAGTAATGAGTAATTTACGAGGAAGGACCACGTGGCTGGTCTTCCCACTCTTTTAGTTGGCGAATCATTGTTTCATAGTCTGGGACAGGATGAACAAAATCTGTTCTTGAATTGACAATCGTTCGGTCGAGGACATTCGTCGTGTTCGACTCAATGGTCACATCATGTTTCCTGTATACCTTCTGAATCAGCTTTAGCAAATCATGTTTGTTAATCCTTGTTGGGGCTGCTAAATGATAAAGTCCGGCTACATTCTTTTCAATCATACCTTCAATCGCTTTCGCTAACTCTAAAGTGGTGACTCCATTCCACCATACGTTCTTATAACCGTGGATGGTTCCTGTCTGATTCATAAACCATAAGAATAAACCAATTCCATCCGATTTTAGTTCAGGGCCAATGATAGACGTTCGAACAGTTAGATGAGGTGGATGAACGATTTCTCCAAGTTTCTTAGAGTGTGCATAGGTACTATCTCCATCCGGGTCATCGGCTTCCACGTACTGACCTCTGTCCCCTTTAAATACACAATCTGTACTAAGGTGGATGACTCTCCCATCCATTTTGTCCATAAGCGTTTCAAGTTGATGTGGCAGGACACTATTCACGTGATAAGCGAGCCATGGTTCTTTGGCAGCGTGTTCATTTAATATGCCGACACAGTTAATTACTACATTAGGACGAACTTGTTCCACGACGCGTCTAACGTCGTCCTTTCTGGTCACATCCAAGAAGAGATCCGTTCCACTACCTTTGTCTCGTGAAGTCGATATGACCTCATATTTTGGGTTCTTGGAGAAATAGTCGACCAGCATATGACCTGCCATTCCATTACCACCAAGAATGAGAAGCTTCATTTATAGAAACCCTCCGCGCTCAAGTAGTTCACGGACTTCATCTTGAGAGATTAAGTTCTTATTAGAAATGTAGTTCTCAATATTGGCAGGTTTGTAGTCTTTGTAGGATTGGCCGACATTATTGATGTGAACGTGAGGGAGAATAATATAATACTCATCATCGTATTGAATCGTATTGGTAGCCTCAAACTCAGAGAGCAAGTATTCATGAATCTTCTCTCCTGGTCGGATGCCTAATACCTCAACTTTAACATCTTCCTTACCAGAGTCATCAATCAGCACTTGTGCAATATCCATAATCCTACATGAGTGCATCTTCATCACGAAGATCTCCCCACCTACACTCTCTGTTGTCGCTTTAAATACGAGTTTAATTGCGTCCTCGATGACAAGGAAGAATCGCGTCATCTCCATATCGGTAATACATACCTTTCCACTGTGTTCAATTTGACGCTTAAACACATGGATGACACTTCCAGCTGTTCCGAGTACATTCCCTCCTCGTATCGTTACGAATTGAGTCTTATCTGTCAGGGTATTCGCGTGAATGATGAGGCGCTCTCCCATCGCTTTCGTTAATCCATAGAAATTAGAAGGGTTCGCTGCTTTATCTGTTGAGATATACACCACTTTACGAACATTGTTCTCGATTGCAGCATCAATGACATTCTGCGTACCCATCACATTCGTCTTAAGCGCTTCAAGAGGTTGATGTTCACATACTGGCACATGCTTCAGTGCAGCCAAATGGAAGATAAAGTCTACCCCTTGTGAGGCCTCAACAAGTGTTTCCTTTTCTTTGATATCCCCAATTAGAAAGGTAAGTGAGGGGTGGTTATCGAAGTTTTCTTTCATCGTGAATTGGTAGGATTCATTTCTTGAGAAAATGCGAATCTCTTTTGGAGACTGCATGAGGAGCTGACGAACAAGTTCGTACCCCCAAGAACCGGTGCCTCCTGTAATCAAAATGGTTTGGCCTTTAAACACGTTTCATTCCTCCAAGCAATAGTTTTAGTACTTTTTGAGAAACTTGTTCGTCAGCGTAGCCATCTGGGAACGCCCAGTTTCTCGGTTGGTTCATCATCACGTCTACGCATGTAAGCATATTGGCTGCATCAATGCCCGTGAGCATATTGCTTCCACATTGAATCGTCTCAGGTCGTTCTGTCGTTTTTCTTACCGTGACGGTTGGGACATGGAATAAACAACATTCCTCCTGCACCGTACCGCTATCTGTTAGGACACAAGCAGCGTGCTTCTCGAGCTTTACAAATGAGAAGAAACCAAATGGCTCATGTAATTCTACAAGAGGATGTAAGGTTAACGGACTGCTCTCAAGCTTTGATTTAGTCCTCGGATGAAGGCTTGTAATCAATCGCTTCTGATGCGTATCGGCGACAAGATTTAACCCTCTGACAATTTCATGAAGGCGATCTTCGTAATCTACATTCTCCGCTCGATGAATCGTCACAAGGAAATAGTCGCCCTGTTTAAGCTTTAACGTGTCTAAAATGGCGTCCCGATCAATTTCCTTCTGGTAATGGGAGAGTACCTCATAAATTGGATTACCAGATATATAAATACGATCAGTCGGGACTCCTTCTCTAAGCAAATTCTCTCGACTCCCTGGCGTATACGGAAGATTCAATGTAGAAACTGCGTCAATTACTCGACGGTTCTTCTCTTCTGGTACTTCTAAATCAAAGCAACGATTACCAGCCTCCATATGGACAACTGGAATCCCCATCCGTTCTGCCAAGATGGCACTTAGTCCACTATTTGTGTCGCCTAAAACGAGAACTCGGTCTGGCTCTTCAGCTTCCATAATCTCCTCGAGCTTCTCGTACATGCGGGCGAGTTGGCTTCCAAGACTCAAACGCTCCTGAAAGAGTATATAATCAGGCTTCCGGACCCCCAGCTGTTCAAAGAACACATCGCTCAATGTGCGGGTGAAATTCTGCCCCGTATGGACAAGAATATGTTCATCCGCTAGCTGGTCTAATTTGTTGATGATTAGACTGAGCCGTATGATTTCTGGACGTGTTCCCAATACGGTCATCACCTTCACCTGGACCCCTCCTTCATCTATCATTAAATTCAGTCACTCATATAGTTAAAATATGCAATTAGGAAATTATGGTACTAGGCAAACCCTTCAATTGTCCTATGCAAAAAAGCCCTTATCTACGATAAGGACTCCTTTGGTTGAAGGGTTATACGAGCAGGAACCAATTGACTTCCTTCGGTAACATACCCTCTGACATCTGGTTGTCTTAAAGCCAATGAAACGATGATATAGCACAAGGATTCATCGTCCATCATAAGCCGGTCAGTCTCAGAAGGGATGGCAGGAGCCGTAGGATGTGAGTGAAACACACCGAGCCATTGTTCCCCTCTCACCATGCGTTCTTTCATGACGGCTTCTAGTGCCTCTGAACGAATCGAAAAAGAAACAGGACTATGATTTTCATTTACCATAGGAATTACGGTCGTTATGACCTCTCCTTTGCCAAATAACAATCCACATCCTTCAAGAGGTTTCACTTCTTTACAGTGGTCGACCATCGTCGTATAACCATGTTCACACATAACAAAGCTAGCGCTTCGCTCGGCAGCACCCGAGGCCTTTGAGACGTTGTTTGGCTTCCCTAATCTTTTGAAAGTTTTCAATGGCTTCCTCTGTCTGCGAACGTTTCTTGACGGGTCTCACCTTCTTCTTGCGGTAAATACGGTTTAAATCCTCATAATTCATCGTTATTCTCCTTTTTGATGAGTAGAGGGTTGTGACAGACTATATTTGTGTGGGTTAAAGACCGAATAGTTTCCTTTCTTATCATTAGGAGGCATGGCACTTTGCATATATTGACTGACATCAATCCCAGTTGATCCTTGTTGCTGTACAGGTTGTTTCGTTCGTTCCGATTGACTTTGTCTCTTCTGATATTCTAAATTCTTCTTTAATTGCTTCAGTTGGATTTGATACTCCTTCTTCTGCTGTTGGAGGGATGTTGTCATCGTCTTCAACTCTTTTAATTCTTCTTGGTACTCAGCCTCACGTCCTTGAAGCTCCTTGACGGTACTTGATAATTCATTGTATTGGTCAGATAGGGATTGAATCTCATCCACCTTCTCATCCAGTTCTCTCTTTAATTCTTGTTGGTCATAATGGTGTGATTCTTCCGCTTCTGCTAATTGTTCCATCGCTTTCATCCGGTCATTAATTTCAGAAACCCACGTTTGGTACGTTTTGAAATTTCCCTCTAACTTCTGTAAGTGTTGGTCAATTGAGTCGAGACGTTCCTTGTATGCCTCTTCCTCTTCTTTATTTCTAAAGTTCCACATCCATAATACCCTCCCACTTTGTTTCCATTTCTCGAATTGCGCGTATTCATCATGATACGCATCTTTCAGTAAATAGAGCTGTTCCAAGAGTGCAGACCCATGTACCCACGTTTCCATTACGATCATGGTTAGCATACGGCGATAACTTACTAAGCGAGGATGTTCTGAAAGGGATTGTTCCTTTACAACGATCGTCTGAACGTGACCACCTATTGGACGAGCGGTTGAGACAAGCAAGGATGGTCCATCATTTGTACTTGCTCCCTCAACAGAGAAAGGTTCAAATCTTTGACGCCGTTTCGTTAGCTTTGTTAGGTAGTTCGCGCGCTCATAGTAAAATAAGACAAGCTTCCTTGTTTCCTGAAGGGCTGCCTCTTGTTTGGAAACTTGGTTATGAAACATTCGTTGTTCCTCTTCATAAGCTTGCTTGAATTGCTGAAGTTGGTGATATTCTCCCTGCAAATGACGCAGCAGTTCTCCATATGCCCGACGGAACAGAAGAGATCCTTCACCGGGAATTGTCTCCGCTTCTACTTCCTGCAACTCAGTTTCGATACCAGTGAGCACAGAACTACAGCGCTCAAGCTTCCCTTTCACTCGATTTAACAGCGTACCGAACAGAAGCATTCTCGATTCCGGAACGCTTATAGACCGACGATGTTCATCATCTATGTGTAAAGGCTTTACAATCCTTTCTTCCGTCTTCATCCTACATCCCTGCCTTATAGCTAGACCTTTTCTTTATAGGTATATGTCTCCCATGAGTAAAGTGTGAAGGTGGGACATCTTAGAAAATAAAAAAGAGGGGGAATCCCCCTCTATCCAATTGAGATTAAATCAAGTTAAGAAGGTCGCCGAATGTGTCGCACTCTTCAAAGTCTACTAGGGCTTCGAATAGGCCACTATCAAACACGACGTCTCCAGATGTGTCACGAAGTAGAAGTTGGGCACTTTGAGCTCCTTCGAACAAGCGAAGTTCGAATACAAGCTGCTCTTCGATTCCATTTAGGACACGCTCTCCTTGACCGAATACAACAAGCGAGTTAGTTGTGTTGTCACATGTGATGGTTTCAAATGTAGATGGTGTGAATGTGAAGTTCAATTCAATTGGTGTATCGATTGGAGGTACAGGAGTTGGGATAACTGGCTCAATATCAGTTGCGTTGAACGTGTACGTGAATTCAGACGTTGCAAGTGAGCACTCTTCAGCAATTCTAGCTGTCATTGTGGATAAACCTTCAATAACTGTACCAATTACACCGAACGTTGCCACTGTTTCCTCACGACGCGCAAGTGCAGTTCCTTGACACTCAGTGTTCGCTGGCGGGAAGATGTCAGGACACTGTGGCGGAAATTGAATGCTGCTAAGGTCACAACGAAGAGTAGGTCTTGGTACGACAATGTTGTTTGGACGTGGCGTACAGAACTTAGCAAGAACTTCAAGCTTCACTTCGAACGTGACATGTACGCTCTTACATAGAACCACATTGATTGGGATGATTGGACCGAATGGCTCTCCACCAGGAAGTACTGGTACTTGACCTTCCGTCACAACTTGTGCGGCTTTCGCTTCAATGTTCTCTTCTGTAATTCCTACAGGCACACATAGCATGATTTCATCGCTTGCTTGAGTCGTCACTTGGAATGATGTGGCGAGCGTACCGTTGATAAAGACATTCACTGTTAATGGAATGATCCATCGGATAGAGACACGACCAGGGTTCCCATTCTCAAGGATGGTTACGAACGATTCTACATCGTCTAGATTCTCTGGTCCGACTACTTCAGCTGTTACAACTTCACCAGCAGCAATAGCTGCACTTACTGTTGCACGAGCTGCTTCGTCAGGAATGAAGTTGGTTGTTTCAATTTCATTCGCGAAGAATACCCAGTCATACACTTTTGGAACCAGAATACATTCAGGAGCAAGATCGTTCTCAATTGGTGGGATTGGAGTTGGGCTCGGAGTGACCTGAGCTCCCTTTAAACCTTTATGCTTTTTCACACATATCCTTCCTTTCTTTTCAAAACCTGTATATTTAAAGTACACATTATCCTATGGATATCGTTTTTAAATGGTATATGGCATTCGCCCATTTTTGGTTTAATTTTCTATAAATCCCTTACTTTCTCATGATTACAGACGAACTATCATAGGATTTAGCATACGAAGCTATAAAGGAGGCAGTCGTGTGGCCATCTCTGTACATTATGGAACACAACTCATTGGGAAAGTGGAACCATCATCGTTAGGAACATTCTTACTTCTGTGCAAGGAATATGGGTTCGATCATGAATGGCATGTAGGTAAGAACACCTTCACCATTACACCGGCTTTACAAGGACAAGTATTAAACTTTGCATACAACAGTGAGTTCGCAGATTATGAGAAAGAATTGGCAAAGCAAATCTGTACGTATGTGACAGACAGTGGTTTAGAATGTACCTACAATAAAGGAAAGTCCATCAGTCGAACACTGTTGATACGTCTTGGCCAACCTAGCACAAATCGCTTTATTCAAAGTCCAGTCGTCACGTTTCATCATTATCACTCACCAAATGACGTGCCCTTAAAATCTTTCATTCAACGTGAATTGAATCATTATGGAATTACATGTGATTTCCAAAGCCACAAGGTTAGTCAGAAATCATCTACTAGTCTATCCATTGACTTCGACTTTCCAGAGGAAGATAAGGAATACGACTTGGACAGTTTCACTGCTTTGTTCGCTCTTGTGATTGGAACAGCATTGATTGAATATTACTCAGAGTGCAACAACAAACCAATAAGCGCGTGCTCTATCCACACACTCACCCCTTACTTGATACCGAAGGAGAAAGAAACGGAATCATCAGCACCTAAAGGCGAAGTAAAGCCCGCTCTTGAGCCATTAACAAAGGTTGAGGAGAACCTTAACGCTGAGGTATTCCTTGACTACACGGTTTATGTGAAAGAAGAGCAGCAGCTCCAATTCATTACGGATGTCTTAATCAAGAACACCGGTACAGCACCACTCTCAAATCCAATGATTTGCTTAAAGGTTCATCCAAACGAAGGAGTCTCTATTACCGGACAAATCCTCCCTCCTTCGGCACTTGAGACGAACGGGGTTACGTCAGGTAGCGGATTAAAGGGATGGCGGTACTTAGAAGAAGATTGGTATGAGAAGGCTAAAGTGCGAGGGGAGTATTGGGTTGCACCAATTGAAGCCCTCACCGTACCACCTGGTGGGATGGTTACGTTGCCAAATGTACAACTAAAGCCTACTTCCTTATACGAAGATAAGAAGCTAACCGTGGAAGCCATCGTCTACTTTCATGACGAGAATCTTTCCTTCCCATCTAACAATCTCATCCATGTGAAACAAGCTTAGAGGAGGAATCTTATGCGCAGAACTGTCCCTTCTACCCTAAATGTATATCGTCCTGATGAGGACAGCAGCCTTCACCAGAGTATCATCCATCTAAAGTCCGAACTTGAGAAATTCAAAGCACAAGCAGAAGCATACAAGCGGCATGCGAAGGCAGAGATTGTCGAAGATTTGCAGTCTCAACTCCACGAACTCCGGATAGAAAACGAAACACTCCAGTCGCATCTCTCAGAAGCCGAACAAAAGTCCAAGGTTGAATTATCTCAGTTTCAAGAGCAAATAGGCGACTATCTACATGAGATCCAGACGAATCTAGACGGGTCTTATGAAGAGAAGATAAAAGCCCTAGAAGAAAAACAAATCAAAACGCAGCAAGAACTTGAGGATGCATTGAAACGAGAGAGTCGGTACAAAGAGCAGGTGAACGAGTATGAAGAATACGTAAACGAGGTAACCACACTTAGACAAAATCAAGAAGCTAATCGCGAGGAGCTACAACGAGTCCAACACATGCACGAAGAAGTGCAGCACCACTATGAACAAACGCTTGACTCATGGAATAAGGAGAAACAAGCACGAATTCGTGCGGAAGAGCAATTACAGACAGCCTTAGAAAGCATCGACTTGCTACAGGTTGAGAAAGAAGAATGGACTGAGGAACGAACGTCACTCCTTACTACCGCTCAACAGCATGAACAAGAGCATGCAACGATTATAGCGAAGATTGTCGCCTTAAATGAGACGTTCAGCGAACAATCTCCAGTTGAAGTAGACCAATGCGAACCACTTCCTCACTTAGAAGAGCAAGTAACCGGACTCCTCCAACAACTACAAGAACAACAGAAGCAGTTGAAAGAAAGTGAATCTATCCTTCATTACCTCGAAGAACAATTCAATCAATTCACAGAGGAAATGCAACAAATCAAACAAATCCTCACCTAACGATATGTAAGCTCTGACTTATAAAGTCAGAGCTTCTCTTAATCTGAGAATGCAACAGCATTAAAACTCTCTGGACCGACTCGAGCAGTCCCTATTGCACTTGCACTAATAAAGGCCGTATAAGCAAGCGGACCTGAGCCCGGTATTGGTGGATTAAAGTCTGACCCGACGAACGAAATGCTCTGTGGACCTGTTATGGCAAGATCTAAAGTCTGTGAAGTCGAGAACACAAGTTGATCAGTTTCAACCGTTCCACGAACGACTCGAATCGTAATGGTCGTAAGGACTGGGGCAAGCGGGAGTTGTACAGTTACAGTACCACTTAATTGCACTCGTAAATTTGGTCCAGCCGTACCTACAGCCAAACCTACTTGGCCAACAGTCTCCTCGTCAAATATTAATACGGGCTCGAATATCGAGTTTACAAATGAAGCATTCTGTGACGTTCTAGCATCAACTAATTTAGTCACAATAATTCCTCCTTATAATAGGGAAACTTAGAAAAAAGGCCCCCACGAGGTGAGAGCCTCTTTCAATCAATCAGAAATTAAAGAATTTCTCCATCCTCATCGTCTTCGAACGGTCCACCTGGTAGACCAAACCCTCGAAGTGCCTCTACACGCACTTGACGAAGCTGAAGCACTTTCAACGTTAAATCAAGAACAATCTTCTCACGAAGCGTAGAGTACTGCTCATCAATGGCAGTTAACGTTGGAGAGAAATCAAGCTCATAGAAATTAGCATTTACTAATTCACAGTATGGCTGCTCATTGTAGTACACAGAGTTCTCGAAGAAATATTTATCTTGGCGAGGGAATTCACCGTTTTTCGGGTTGATGAAGTCTGAACGTCCATCTGTTGTCACACCAAATAGTGGGAACGTGATGAACTCATCGCGATCAATTTCTGCGAAGCCATGGAATGGAATCTTCACAACGCGGTCTTTAAGGTTACTTTCACAAAGTCCAGATACATACTCAATGTTCTTACGAATATATCCTTCTACGAATAGTTTCGCACGAGTTGCAACTCGAGTACGTGGATTTAGGCTTCGTGGCAAGAAACGAACTGGAACTAGCTTACATTGTGTTAAGACGACATTCTTGTGAACGCGTTTGATTTCTACTGGATCGTCATCGAAATCAACATCCGCTTCTACAACAATTTGCAATTCTGTTTCAGCAAGAACGTGTGGAACTTTAATAACAGGGCGTCCACCAGATAAGATTGGGCGAACGGCATCGTCACTTAAAGGAATTTGTTGTTTACCTTCAATTAAACATTGGTCGCTAGGCACCGGATGGCAGCCATCAGCATTACTTCTTACGTTATCACTCATAGGATAGCCTCCTAATTTATATTAGAATTTCAATTCAAATTCTACGAGTATCTTATTCGTTTTCAGTACTTTGGTATAGGCATCCTCATTGGAATCACAACCCATTTCCAAATAATTAGGAGGGTTACCTAGTTTGATGTTGAAAAAGCTGTAGATCGATCGCGACAACGAGCTTCTCACAGAAAGCATTGCTTCCTGACTTTAATCTTAGAGAATCTCCGCTAAGGTAAAATGTTCGCTTCAATTCTCCAGAAAGAAATAGAATCCCCCTTGTCACCTCACCTCGTTCTAATCGGTGGTAAGCAGTTGGAACGAAATCTGTTTCTTTCACTATTACGTCATAATCTATATCCGTAACTTCTCTTACGTCGTCATCTATCACCTGGGTTAATCCAAATTCAATCGCATATTCACCAAGTAACACTGGCACCCTCACTCCATAAAAAGGGTAGCTTTTAGGTTCAGGCGGATGAACAGGCCGGACGGAAGCTTCTACGAGCTGACGCTTTGAGCCTTGCCCAAGCTTCGAACCGCGATGCAAGAGAGTTGTGACATGGGAAGCTACGAGTTGCCCATATGGAGCTTCCTCTAAATCTTGCATTTGAGTAAACATCTTCGTATAAGGATCGAACTGTTGAGACGACTCGTCTTTAAATACATAACGCTCCGTTTCGAAATCCCCTTGTCTTGGTCTATGACAAAACGAATCAATGGATACAAAGAATTGGAATGGTGTTGTGGACCGCTTGATGTCGAGCGTGCCTTCACATTCTGTTGCAACGGTCTTTTCCTGTTGATATGGCTCTTTCTGCCGGTTGGTTGTCTTGCCTTTAGAGTAATCCGTTGTTTGCGAAACTGTGAAACTCTCGAATTTCTCCAATTGTGGCCTCGATTCCTCAAGGCTATTCTCTTCCTTTAGTACGTCTAAAGAAGGTTTCCTCTCACTATGTTGATCAATAAGACGCTCAAGCTCCAACACCATTTCACTCGTTGTATAGCAATCTGGTCTACACAAAGCATCATAAGCAGTGTATAAAGCATCACTTTGAATCCATTTCTGAAGCTTTCTTCGTCGTCTTCTTTCGCGTTTAGCCAATTTCTTTTCTTTTTCCTTCTGCTTCTTACGACTCTTTACACGCCCGTTCTTCATTTCCCCGTAACACAATCGCCCCCGGCGGCTCCCCTTCTCCTGCTCTATGGGCGGTTCGATGGTTTTAAATAAACGCACCATGCGATCGCTAGTCGTTATAGGTTGTTCACTCATCCAAGGACGCTTCATCCTACTCACTTCCAATCGGTCCGTTTTACTATTTCTTATGTAAGAGGCACGGCAAGTGTCCCTGTCTAAACCAATTTTCCCAAATAAAAAAAGGGACAGCACAGAAGTACTGACCCTTTTCACATTAAGATTGTTGGGATATGGAAGCTGGTGCAACGTTTTTAGCGGATGACGAGAACCATCCGATTAAAGCAATAGCGACAAGTACAAGGTAGAACGTTAATTTCCATAGTAACGATTCAGCGAAGTGATGCGGCAATACGTGTAACGATGGATGAGCAAGCACGTGTACCGTAAGCTTCACTCCTACCCAGCCTACAATAAGGAACGCTGCGGTTTCGAGACCTGGTCGTGTCTTAAGCAAGTTCACGAATTTGTGAGCAGCAAATCGCATAATCACAATCCCAATTAACCCACCCGCTAAGACGACTAAGAACTGTCCTCCATCCATTCCACCAATACTAGGAAGCGATGTGGCAGGCAACGAAACGGCTAGTGCGACAGCAGCAAGAATCGAATCGACGGCGAACGCCATATCGGCAAGTTCAACTTTAAGGACCGTCGCCCAGAAGCCTTTCCCTTTCGAATCGGCATCTTCTTCTTTCTTCTTACCCTTTTTCTTCTTATATATATGGTGTACGGAAATCCACAGAAGGTATGCCGCACCTAAAGCTTGAACTTGCCAAATGTCAATGAGAAGCGTGATGACGAACAAAGAAGCAAAGCGAAGCAGGAAAGCACCTAGCAATCCATAGAACAAAGCCTTCTTACGTTTCTCTTCTGGTAAGTGCTTGACCATCACCGCCATAACTAGCGCGTTGTCTGCTGCAAGTACACCTTCTAACAATACAAGTACAAGCAACACCCACCCAAATTCAATGAACAACTGAAAATCCACCTTCATCTCTCCCTCTTGGTCTTCCACCTTCTCCTCATTGAAAAAGGCCTTTACCAGCTATCTCTGATAAAGGCCATAAAAATAGACCTCTACACGAGTAGTGTAAAGGTCTTGCTAACAACGCATCCGTTGCCAATAAAGCCGGAGACTCTCATCTCGAAGTGACGACTTTATTGTTGTAGCTACTCCCCTTTAGGAAGAACCGTTATTTGATTAGCTTAATCATACATTGGACAACGGAATATAGCAAGCATTATTTTATCAACTTTTCAAAAGGCTCTTTTCATGTCTGTTGTTCTTAGTTAGAGTGGCATTCAATGTTGGGGTCATCCACTAGAAGTGAGTAACAACAGTCAAAGCAATCGATATTCCTAGCCTTTTTTCTTAGAGGACTTAATTACTGCAACTATTAATGTAATAGCCATGATAGCAATAATTACGTTCTGTATGATAAGTTGTGTGTGGATGGCTTCAACTTCTGTATAAGCACTTTCAAGAGATTTTCTAAGTATGTCTATGTGGGAACCTAAGTCTGAAACGCTATTGTCCAATGATTGTAAATCTTTGTTAACATCACCGGTCATCAATAAACCTCCTTTTAATTACGATTTCCCACAGTAATGGAGATCAAACCACTAAATCCCTAAAAATGGAAACTTCATCTTTCTCTTTTCTGTTAATGTCTAGTTTAAACTAAAATTAAAAGCAAGATTTCTACAAAAAAAGGCTCTGTTAAAGTAACAGAACCTTTCAGAAATTAAGTTATAAAGGTTTCTTTGTATTTAGCCGTTTACACTTGCTCCAACACGAGATACTTCCTCTTTCTCGTCGTCGATAGCGTCCGCTAGTCGATCTATTAATGCAAGTTGCAACAGTCCATTTCCTTCCGCTTGTTTCGAGTAGCCGATTGGCAACGTTCGTCTGATAAGTTGCGCATACAGTTCAGGTTCAGTCAACGTTCGACCAAATGCCGCTTCCGCCTCATTGATGAGTAGCGCTAATGCCCCTGACACGTGCGGTGTTGCCATGGAAGTCCCGCTTAACGCGGCATATCTTCCCTCTAGGTATGTCGAACGAATCGCAACCCCAGGTGTAACAAGGTCAATCTCATCGTTGGTATTCGTGAACCGAGCGAGTTTCCTTTCAAAGTCTACCGCTCCAACTTGAATGACTTCGTTATAGGCACCAGGATAAGCATACTCATCCGTCTGCTCACGACCATCACCATCGTTTCCAGCCGCGCAAACAACGGATATATTCCGTTCTACAGCCTCTTTGATTACCTCATGCAACTCTGGGACATCACTTGGACCACCTAGAGACATAGAAATAATCCTCACACGTTCTCCATTGTCACCTTGCCATTTCGTTGCATAGTCAATCGCATCTACAACGGATTGAAACGACCCATTCCCTTTACCAGTTAACACTTTCAAGACAAGTAACCCCGCTTCAGGAGCAACTCCAACCACTCCTTTATTGTTTAGAGAAGCGGCTATCGTTCCTGCTACGTGAGTACCATGGCCATTATTATCCGAATAATTGTTCAGATCCCCATTGTAATCGGTTGTAAAGTTTCGTCCACCCACAATTCGATCCTTTAAATCAGGATGGTCTCGTTGGCATCCTGTATCAATAACAGCCACCACGTTCCCTTTCCCCATAGAGGCACGCTCCCAAATGGCTGGAGCTTCAATCATTTGTACCCCTTTTGGGATTTCTGAAATGTCGTCGATGACTTCCTCTAACTGAAATGGAATCAAACGTACTTCGCTCATACCGATTCCTCCTCCATTATTCGTTCATGACGTCATTCTGGGCTGCTATGTATAGTATACACGATAAATTTACTGAAATTTCAAATATTTATACATATGAATCTGTAGACCTATAAATTAAGGTCAAATGGCTTATCCTAACAATTGATGATACAACGTTTTGGCCTCAGCGATATCCTTCGTTCCGTGAATAAGCACTCGGCCATCTTTAAAGAAAACGAAACGATGTTCACCCTGGGTGTATGAGAGTAAGAATGGATTTATTTCTACTCGCCCACCATCAGTTCTTGCCAACCTTGCTGAGAGTTCATCTAGATCTCGGCTCCCCTCTACTTGAGGGCGAATCTGTACAGAATCTCTGCCACATAAGACCGCAACTTTTGTTTGTTGTTCATAAGAGAGACTCGGATAGGTCGCATGTTCTCCGCATGAAGGACAAGCTTCCTTCTTCACATTCTCCACACTAATTTCACTATGATGATTCTTCCACAAATCAAAGACTACGAGCTTCTTTCTTAACGATGCATGATCACTGACGAGTAATTTCATCGTCTCTGTCACTTGATAAGAGGCAACAGTTACAACAGCCGGGGCGATGACTCCCACCGTGTCACATGTCGCCCCTCCTATAGGAACGCTATCGAGCAAGCATCGTAAACAGGGAGATTCCCCCGGGATAATGGTGTAGCTAAGTCCGTAGCTACCCACACAGCCTCCGTAAATCCAAGGCACCTCATGCTTTTGGGCCATATCGTTAATAAGGAACCTCGTATCGAAATTGTCCGTGGCATCTAGGACAACATCCGCTTCTGGAACGAACCGCTCGAGTTCCTCTACGCCAACATCCATTACATAGCCATTCACATCTACGTCAGGGTTGACTTGGCGAAGTCTTCTCTCTGCGGCAACGGCCTTTGGTAACCGCTCCTCTGCGTCCGCCTCTGTATAGAGTTGTTGCCGCTGCAAATTGCTACGCTCTACGTAGTCACGGTCTAGAATGGTCACACGGCCGATTCCTGCTCGAACAAGCATTTCTGCCTGACTGGCTCCAAGAGCACCTGCTCCGATGATGACGACGTGAGATGCGCCTAATTGTTCTTGTCCAACTTTGCCAATCGGCTCAAAAAGTTGTTGCCTTGAATAACGCTCCTTCATTCTCTCCACTCCTCCTTACCCTCCGCCGACTATATGCACCAACTCAAGCCGATCGGCTTCCTTAATCCTCGTCTTTTCATAGATACCCCGGTCCACAATCTCCCTATTTTGCTCCACGATTACATGTTTCGGGTCTAATTCATACAAGGCCAGTAACTCGCTTACACTGATTCCTTCTCCTGATACTTGTACCGTATCACCATTTACAACGATTTGCACTTCTCCCACTCCTCTCGATATTGTTTCGCCGTTTCGACTGGATCCGTCGCTCTTAAGATGCCTGACATAACCGCAATTCCACTGGCTCCAAAGGAAGCAACCTCTTTCACTCGTTCTGGTGTAATTCCACCAATCGCGACGACCGGTATCGATACAGTCTCAACAAGCTCTGACAAGCTCTGTAGACCACGTCCTTGTTGCCCCTGTTTAGATCGGGTCATAAAGACATGACCATAAACAAGACACGTAGCTCCATCTGCTTCTGCCCGTTTTGCTTCTTCCAAACTATGAACGGAACGGTATCGTTGCAAGGAAGGATACTGCTCTTTGATTCCTTCCAATAAATCCGCTTCCTTTGACGGGATTTGAACTCCTCTAAGCCGATTCCGTTCTGCTACATGTGCAAAGCTGTGTAGAATCGTCTGGTGGCTAGGTATGACTTGTAGTAATTGTTTCACTTTCTCATTAATTATTTCATCTGAGCTTCCTTTCTCTCTCACATGGAAGGTATCCATATATGGAAGCAACTGTTCCGACAAGCGGACAAACTGTTGAAAAGGCAGCATTTCATCTGAGATAAGGTGGATGGTCATTCAACAATCTGCCAATCCTTTAAGATTGGATCATACCCTTTCTCTTTCAGCAATTCTCGAATGGCGTTAACAGAGCGCTCGTCGGAGATCTCGAATTGACTTTGCTGCGAATTCGGTTCTGTATAGCCTCCTACTTCTGTAGAAGAAGACGCAGACATCTTGGTCACACCAAGTGGGACGAGTGCATCACGGAAGGATGGGTTCTCACGCGTAGACAACGTAACCCCACTCCGCGGCATAAATAACCGATAGGCTAACAACGCTTGGACGAGATTGCGGTCTGTGACGTTGACACTTGGCTCATACCCACCAGCATTCGGACGAATCCGGGGAAATGACACACCGATTTCTGTATCTAAGTACCGGGACTGTAAATACGATGCATGCAATCCTGTAATGAACGTCTCCCGTCTCCAGTCATCAAGCCCCAATAAAGCCCCGATATTAACGGTTCTCATCCCTGCCTGACACCCTCGCTCTGGCGTATCAAGGCGATACTTGTAATCCCGCTTTGGCCCCTTCACATGAGTATCTTGATAAATTTCTTCATTATATACTTCTTGGTAGACCGTCAACCCATCGATTCCACTTTCGACAAGTTCCTCGTACTCATTTGTATGAAGCGGCTGGATTTCAATGCCCACTGAGGAGAAGTGTTTCTTCAACACTTCCATAGCATCCTTCAAATACTGGACTGATGAATGACGTCTCGATTCACCAGTCAGGAGAATAATGTGCTGGATGCCACGTTCCTTAATGGCACGTGCCTCTCGGTCAATTTCCTCCATTGTTAATATTCTTCGTGGGAACACATTGTCGATACTAAAGCTACAATACGTACACGTATTCACGCAGTAATCAGAGAGATACAATGGAAGAAAGAGCCCCATTGTCTTTCCGAAATGTTGCACCGTACGCTTATGCGCAAGCTGTGCCATCTCCTCTAAATGATTCTCTGCTGTAGGAGAGAGTAAGACGAAGTAGTCTTGAACGCTAAGACGGTCTTTCCGTAGCACCTGTTTCACTTCACCATCGGTCACCTGCATGAACTTGTCTTGCAGAGGTTGTTCATTTAACTCTTGTATAACTTGATAGAAACTCAAAAGATGACCCTCCTATGATAGAAATCCAGTAAGCGGTGAAGAAGCAGATGCCTCTTCTGATGGGGCTAGATGGCTATTTAAGTAAGCGATGCGACCAGCTCTAACAGCTAAGTCAAAGGCTTTCGCCATCTCGACAGGATTTTGTGCAGTTGCAATCGCCGTATTAACCAAGACCGCATCTGCCCCCATCTCCATTGCTTCGGCTGCGTGGGATGGTTGACCAATCCCTGCATCTACAACAATTGGTACGTTGCTCTCATTAATAATGACCTGAATCATGCTCTTCATTTCTAATCCCCTGTTGGTACCAATTGGAGCTCCAAGAGGCATCACCGCTGCTGCTCCAGCCTTCTCTAGCCTTTTGGCCGTCATCAAATCCGGGCTCATATAAGGGAATACAATAAACCCCTCTTCAACGAGTCTTTCAGTTGCCCGAATTGTTTCTTCATTATCTGGCAATAAATATTTCTGATCTGAGATGACTTCAATCTTCACCCAATCTCCAAGTCCTGCGGCGCGTCCAAGTCTTGCGATTCTCACCGCTTCATCTGCCGTTCTTGCCCCTGATGTATTTGGCATATACGTAACGTGTTCAGGGATATCGTTGACCATGTACTGAAACTCCCCGCTTAAGTCAACACGACGAAGAGCTACGGTTACGACGTCTGAATTGGAAGAAAGAATCGCTTCCTTCATCGTTGTATGATTTGAGAACTTCCCTGTTCCAACAAACAGGCGACTCGTTAATTCCTGATTTCCAATCGTAAATGAATCGTTCATGCTGCATCTCCCCCTTTAAACTAACCCAACGAGAAAAAGCCCACCCTGATGGAGGGTGAGCTTCTTCCTTATGATATAAAGGGAGTACCTTATGATATCGATGACGGTCGAATGCTTCCCTCCGCTGGTGTTACCCAGATCAGGTTCAAAGGGTCAGACAGTGTCCTCTCAGCCGTAACCGGCTCCCCTAGCTAATCTCATATGAGCTTGTACATTCACTATAACAAATTCCAAATCATGTTAAAACCCAAATTTAGTATAATTTCACAAGTTTTGGGAACACTATGTTCAATTGAAAAGCAGAAAAGGCTACACACGAAAGCTTGTCATGCCATACAATGGTTATAGTACTTCATCCTATACCGAGGTGATTCGATGTTTGAACCGACAATCTTCTATAATCAGAGTCAGTCACACATGACGTTTGAGGATGTAGCGCAACAAATTCGTATGTTTATACAAGAGAACCCTGCCACTGAATACAAGCTCTCAATCGGAACCGATTCCCACGTCCACCGCGACTATACCCGCTTTATCACCGCCATCCATGTCCACCGAGTTGGTAAAGGAGCTTGGGGATGCCTACGTAACTACACCATCCCAAGAAGAGTCGACAGCCTTAAAGAGAAGATCTCAACGGAAACTTGGCTAAGCCAAGAGATTGCTTATCAATTTTCTTCCGGTGTATTAGAAGAACTATCCGAAATGTTGCTTCCTCATGAAGAAGATGGGGCGAATCTTTCCTTTGAAATTCACCTTGATATTGGTAGGAAAGGCTTAACGAAGAATTTAATTGCCGATATGACGAGAAGGATTGATGACATGGGCGTCACCGTTCGTATCAAGCCAGACTCCTATGCCGCTTCAAGCTACGCAAACCGGTACACGAAATAATAGACGGCCACCCCGCAGGTACGGTTTGCTTCACCTACTTACCACCCCTACGATCAATACAATAAATCTTACTATAATGAAAAAAACGTTCTAATCCCTCTCACTCTTACATGTAATGGAAAGAGACAAGCCATTCATGAGAGGGAGATGGGACTTGATTGGTACCATAGTTGGTTACATTGTGCTCGGCTTATCCATTGCAGCCCCAGTCGGTCCTATTAACGTAGAAATGATTAACCGAGGAATGAGATATGGGTTTTGGCCTGCCTTTTTAGTAGGGTGTGGAGGGATGACGTCTGATATTCTTCTTATGGCACTCATGTTTGTAGGACTTTCAAATGTGCTGCTTATTGGATGGGTGAATGTTGTGTTGCTCATACTCGGTTGTTTCGTGCTTCTTCACTCTGGATGCGTCAACCTCCTAAATGCCCAACAAGAGCCTCTTGATGTAACTCGAGATTCCCATCACCGTAAAGCCCTACTTACCTCTTATGCAACCGGCCTAACAATTGCGGCCACCAATCCCATGAATCTGTTATTCTGGCTTAGTATATATGGTTCTGTATTAAGCGATGTCCTCTTATCAAATGAACCCGGACGCTCATTCCTTCTAAGTAGCCTAGTATTTGTCGGAATTGGATTGTGGAACCTTCACGTCGCCTTATCCATACACTTTGGCAGAAGAATTATGAATCGTTTCGTCATGCGTTCAATCCGTGTTGTAGCAAGTTGTGTCTTGTTGTATTATGGACTTAAATTCGGAGTGCAAGCTTGTAATGAAATGGGAATGTTATTCTGACGTTTAACGTGGCACATGTAGGGGGAAAGTACGTCTATAGAGAGCAGAACCACTCTATACAAATTCCGTCGACCCGCCATATACCTTCCATTTGTTGGGATGTGCACTCTTTCACATTATGGGAGAAATACACATTTACAACTGGTGATTCTAGGTGTAAGATAGATTACAGATTCCTTTAGATGGATATCTTACAATCAAGATAATTGTTGCTAAGGATGACAAGGAGGTAGTGTGATGATTACTCTATATTTATCTCCAAGCTGTACTTCATGCCGTAAAGCAAAGGCATGGCTTGAAGAGCATAATCTCGAGTTTGAAGTACGTAACATATTTCAAGAGCCCCTAACGGTAGACGAAGTGAAGAGTCTTATGCGTCTTACGGAAGAAGGTACGAAAGAGCTTGTATCCACTCGTTCTAAAACGTATCAGAACCTTGATGTAGACCTTGACGATATGCCAATGGGAGAGCTGTATAAACTGATTGCTGAAAATCCTAGCTTGCTTAAGCGTCCAATCATGATTGACGAAAAGCATCTACAAGTTGGGTTTAACGAAGAAGAAATTCGTAGCTTTCTACCGCGTAAAGTACGCAACTTCGAACTACAGAACATTCTACGCTCTGCAAACTAATACAGCAGAAAGAACTGGCTATTGGGCCAGTTCTTTTTTTATTCTTATTATCTAACTTTCGCAACAATTGCATTGTGCACTTTAATGTAGCCGCTTCTTACGATGTCCATTCCATTCTCATAGAGGAATAACCCCATTTGCTCAAGCGTCATCAACTCACGGTACGTATGGTTCATCACATCAGCCATCACACGATAATAAAGTCTTGATTTAAACTGGTTGCGCGGTGTCGTAAGGATGGCGTACCCGCCAGGCTTAGTGAAACGCCGATGCCAATCCACCACTTCTGGTTTATATGCGTCCGGGAAATGCTCAAGCATGCCAACAGATAGGACAATGTCAAATTCTCTTCCAAATGATAAATTCCGTATATCGTCTACGATGTACTCCACGTGTAGATCATCTTTGTAGTACACTTTTTTCTGCCCTGTATTTGGATTCTCTCCAAGAAAAGGATACGTAGAAGGGAATGTTCCAAAGCGGGTCGTCTTACAATACTCATCGTAGTCGACCATCGTAATCTGTCCACCAGGATACATCGCTCCAAGTTGCAACGCCTCATACCCTTCTGCAGCTCCTAAGAACAGAATCTTAGGATTGTGACCTACATCCAACCCTTCAAATAAGGCGCGTTTCCCTCTCGGATCCCAAATTCCGTCTTCGATTCTGTGGACATAATTCCATAGCTGAATCTGAACAACATCGGTGAGTGCTGCCTTAATTTCGTTATAATTAAAGGAGGAAATGCTCTTCGCGAAGGCTTTCTTCTTATCATTTAGTTCATCTGGAACATGTTTCACGAACCATTCATGGAACGAACGATTGAAATACGTCCACGCCGTATGTGGATCCATCTCTTTCTCATGCTCCGCCTCATACTGCACCCGTTCTTTGGCGTAGGTCTTTACTTCATAGGGCCGCCCTACATCTTTCCACGTAACCGAAGACCAATCTTTAATTCGGTCCATCTTCACGAATTTATTACGTTCCTTATCTGTGTAATTCCTTAAATCCACACGAAAGCTCGGCAACACTTCTGTCCAATCAATGTATTCCTCAGTAAATGGTCGGTTCATACTGGACTTCTGAGCCGTTTCCACCTTGCCACCCCCAACATTGTTCAGAATTTTCCTTCATTTTATATGAACATCGACGAACGAGCAATAGAATGAGAAACTTGCGGTTTTTCTTTGTAACCGCTTAAATAATCAGAAGTGTTTAATTTTTCTGAAAAATGTGTTGCTTTTGTCACACCACCGTACTAAAATGAGGGCATTCCATTTTGAAGGGGGGCTATTGCAATGATTACATTCGTTGCATCCATCTGTTTATTAGTAGTTGGCTATCTTGTCTATAGTAAGGTGGTGGAACGAATTTTCGTCATAAATGACGAAAACACGACTCCCGCTTACAGTAAGCAAGATGGATTTGATTATCAACCGATGAGCTGGTGGCGAGCAAGCTTGATCCAGCTATTAAATATTGCAGGTCTCGGTCCAATCTTTGGAGCGATCCTTGGTGCCGTTTATGGACCTGTCGCATTTCTATGGATTGTGTTCGGCTCAATCTTTGCAGGAGCCGTCCACGATTATTTCTCTGGCATGTTATCCTTACGCCATAACGGCGCTCAATATCCGACACTTGTCGGACAATACTTAGGTAAATACGCGAAGTCCATTATCAACCTTCTATCAATTGGACTCATGGTGTTAGTTGCTGCCGCCTTCACGGCTGGTCCGGCTCAATTAATGGCAGAGGTGACACCTCTTAGCTTTATCGTCTCACTCGTCCTAATCTTTACTTATTTCTTTATTGCGACCATCCTTCCAGTGAACAAGATTATTGGCAAGATTTATCCGCTCTTTGGCGCGATTCTAATCTTTATGGCTGTATCCATCGGAATTGGATTGTTCTTCTTGGACAACAGCGTTCCAAATCTGACATTACAGAACCTTCATCCAGGAGATGCACCAATCTGGCCACTCCTAATGGTGACCGTCTCTTGCGGAGCGATTTCTGGCTTTCATAGCACACAAAGCCCCATTCTCGCTCGCACGCTCAAGAAAGAAAGCGAAGGGCGTAAAGTATTCTACGGAGCTATGATTGCAGAGGGGGTTATTGCACTGATTTGGGCTGCGGCTGGAATGGCATTCTTCGGTGGGACAGGCCCATTAAATGAAGCAATTGGAACCGTAGGACCAGCTGGAATTGTGAATGAAATCTCTACAACTCTCCTTGGTGGTTTAGGTGGCGTGCTTGCAATCTTAGGGGTCATTATCCTTCCGATCACAACTGGTGACACCGCACTACGGTCATCGAGAATGATGGTAGCCGACTTATTGAAGCAATGGAGCAACCGCTCCTTCACAAGCAAGAAAGCAACGATTCTATTGGCAGTGCCTGTCGCCGTACCAGCCTTTCTACTTACACAAATGAACTACACCATGCTTTGGCGTTATGTAGGTTGGTCCAACCAAGTTGTGGCAACGGTTATGCTTTGGACAGCTGCGATGTACTTAGTGAAGAATGGAAAGTTCCATTGGATTTGCAGTGCACCAGCGTTCTTCATGACTGCTGTTGTCAGCACCTATATCTTCTACGCACCAGAAGGATTCTCTCTTCCTTACACGACTTCACTCGCACTTGGTGGAATCATTTGGGTAGTAGTAGCCGCATGGTTCATAACTCAGTTGAAGAAAGCGAAGCAGCTTAAGGTTGCCAGACCAAGACGAAGAGCTTCTTAATTCGTTAGAAACGTTCAGAGTAGTAAGTACTCTGAACGTTTTTTCGTGCGTTTCCCCTCCCCTTCCATCATTTATATGGTAAGATGTACGCATCAACATTTACTTATTTTAGGAGGTTGTTGATTTGAACAGAACTATGAGGTCTCTCATTGGTCTAATTGGAAGTCTAGTATTAATTGTAGCCTCTTCATTTATCCTACTTACGAAAGACATCCCTTCACAGACGACTACCGTCCAGACAATCTTCTTGGTGAGTGGGGTTGTTGGAGTTATTACAAACGGGATTATCATAAAGAAGCTAAAAGCATAATCTGTACATCTCCTTATATACAGATCCCCCTATTTCCATACATCATTAAAAAAAGCACTTCAAGTCGCCGAACGGCGAATTGAAGTGCTTTTGATCTATTTTCTAGAGCATTAACATTAACTTTCAGGACGTGCTTTCTTCGCGTGATTAGCCGCTGTGACAGCTTCTGGCATGATCTTATTCTCCATAGCTTCTTGCTTCGTCTCTTGAGTACCGCCTATCACTTGGTCATCGCCATTCATCATGGCATCATACGATTGCTTCGCCACAAGCTCTTTATCATTCTTCTCGGAAGAACCAATCTCTGTGTCTCCCATGCCTGCATTGTCATGGAAATTCGTATCTGTCGCACCTGGTAAAGTTGCTGTAACTGTCACACCTGTGCCACGTAATTCTTCACGAAGCGATTCCGCAAAGGAGAAAGCGAATGCTTTCGATGGCCCGTACACGGTCTCATATGGGGTTGGAAGTGTAGCTGCAATGGAAGAAACGATGAGGATCTTCCCATTCCCATTTGGCAACATATGGTTCACGACACGTTTCGCCATATGAACTGTACCTGATATGTTAATGGAGATGAGTCTCAATTCCTCTTGTAAATCCGTCTCTCTAAATGCTCCACCAAGGCCAATTCCAACGTTAAGTACGGCAGAGTCGACTGGACGTCCAAGATTGTGAACGAATGTCCAGAAATCCTCTACTCCATCATAAGTAGCAGCATCGGCCTTGTGAGGGTACGCTTCTACTCCAAAGTCTCGGATGACCTCTGCCGCTTCAAAGATTCGGTCACTTGAACCTGAAATGGCAATGTCGTAATTGTCTTTCGCGAAATGCTTAGCAATTTCTAGACCGAGTCCAGAAGAGGCTCCTGTAATCATAGCAAGCGGACGATTGGTTGTCATATACATTCTCCTTTTATAGAAAGTCTTGATTTCATTCTAGATTTAAACAATGTGTATCCGTTACTAGTTAGAGTCTTACCCTCCGACTTCCGCCATCAAACAAGAAAGAGTATTCAGTCCTAACAATAGAAAAAGACTAAGGAGTTCCTTAGTCTTTCTTCCGTTTCATAATGACCGTTTCATAATGACTTCAAAGAAAGCACTCATTCCATAACTCTTAGTCCCTGGAGCAAATATCTGAACTAACTCCCAGCCATCCTTCTCGTGTTCAGCAATTACATCATGGTAATCCTGCTTCGGTTTATTGAAAGAAGCTAACTCAATTCTCACAAACTTATGCTCATACATACCGCTACCCCCATTCTTTGATAGCGTATACGTAAGAAAATGTCAGAGGTTTAAATTATTTGGAATCTAACAAGCTAAATAAGCCTCCTATTCGAACTCGAATAAGAGGCTTCCTCCATATAGTATAGCAATGCGTCTCTTCCCTACTGCGGCACGTTACCTGGGACACTAATATTAAATGTAACTCCAAACTTATCTTGTACCATACCATACAAAGGGCTGAAATCGGTCTTATGTAGAGGAATCATCACTTGTCCTCCATCTTCTAACTCAGTGAAGATGGTTCTCGCTACATCCTCTTCTTTCGGATGAATAGCAAGTTGTATCGAATTACCAGGCTGGTAAGGCATACCATCATACGTGTCAGAGAACATGAGATCCGCATCCCCAACCTTTAGATGCGCATGCATAATACGATTCTTCATCTCGATTGAGAGCGGATCATCAGGGTCACCTGGTACGTCGCCATATGTCATGATACTCACCAATTCTCCCACAAGCGCTTTCTTATAGAAATCAACTGCTTCTCTTGTAGTCCCATCGAAGAATAGATAAGGATTCAAACTTATGGACATCATTCAACAACCCCTTTTTGGAAATAGATTCGTATGTAGAACGAATCATTTCTCCGTAATAGCTTTCTTCATATAGATACGTGTCTCATCACGGCCTGATTCCTCCCAGCCGAGATGAAGGTAATAGGAGCGATTCTCCGTCAATAAGGCATGGGTCGCTAATCTCATTTCGGAATACCCTTTATCCCTTGCTATTGATTCCGCAAACTCCATAAGTACTCGACCTAACCCTTCACCTTGGTAATCAGGACGGACAGCGATGTTGGCAATTTGTAAGTAATCATCTTCGTACATGACAATCGAAGCACCTATAATTTCCTCTTTATCTTCAATTACAAAGACTGGGAAAGAGGCAATCTCTTCTTTATAATCTACATGCATCGGAGGAAGGAAAGCACCATCTAATCGCTCATTGTAGGTGGAATAAGCCATTACCATACAGGTAGTCAGGCTGCTAGCATCCTCCATAGTCGCTTCTCTTATCTCCCATTTTGTTTCACTCATGTCAGTCACTCCAAACTCTTTTGTGTTCTAATGAAATACACTCTAATTCGCATCGATACTTCATTCTATCGCAATTCGCCATGTTCCTATACTCTCATGCACTGATTTCGATTGAAGTCTCATTCCCTATACGGGTTACTCAACGACACAATTGGCATACTCACTCTTCCAATTCAATCGCACTATAGAACATCATTCGCTAAAATAGAACTAGCATGATGCATCTGAAAAGGAATATTCTATTCTTTATAGGGGGTTTGATTATGCGTGTAATGAAAGAAAAGGATCTGTACCAACTTACCTTCATGCCGAAGCTTTTCCCAATCAACTGTTACTTAATTGACGAAGGAGACGGTCTTACGTTGATTGATGCTGCCTTACCAAGCAGTATAGATGGTATTATGAATACGGTGAAAGATATTGGAAAGCCAATCACCCGTATTGTGATAACCCATGCACACAACGATCACGTCGGTTCACTTGATTTAATCAAAGACCAATTCCCGGAAGCCACTGTCTACATATCCAGACGGGATGCACGGTTACTAGAGAGGGATTTCTCAACTGATAAGAATGAGCCAAGTCCACCGAAGAAAAGCGGTGTCCCAAAAGCCTTGAAAACACAACCTAACGAAACCCTTGTAGACGGAAATCAGATAGGGTCGTTACTGGCTATTGAGACCCCTGGACATACGCCTGGTTCCATGGCTTTCTTAGACACTAGAACAGGGACGCTAATTGCCGGAGACGCATTTCAGAACCGAGGAGGATTTGCTGTTACCGGACAACTCCGACTCGCCTTTCCATTCCCCGCTTTCGCAACATGGAACAAACACCAAGCACTAGAAAGTGCGAAAAAGCTTTCCCATTATAATCCTAATCTACTTGCTGTAGGTCATGGTGATCTAGTAAGAGCCCCTGCCAAGAAGATTGCTGAAGCGATTAAGGAAGCACAACGGAATTTAGAGAAGAAGTAAAGACATGCTGATCAACTATTGGTAGATCCTTGACAGAAGAATGCTTTCTATCTCTTCTTGAGTTAAGACGCCTCTATTCATCGTAACCTCATAACCTTCTTCTGACAGGGTCACACTGCAATGCCCTAAGTCAGCCGATAGATAGATGCCCTTGTAGGGAAATTGACTTTAATGATGTGCAAATTTAGAGATTACCGCAAACATTAAAGGGAGGCTACACGCCCCCCTTCAAAATGTCACTACTGTAAACTTGTAAATGGAACTGCTTTGACACTGAAGTAAAATCACCACTTAGTGGTCTGTGATACCGCCTATAACGACATCACCCTAGACCCTGCTCCCTCACAGTGTCGACATGACACGAATCCTTTATAGTTAGACCAATAATTCCTTAACACCCTTCTAATCAGCGACTAAACCACCAAACAAACAATAAAATAACGGCAATGATTATCCATACAAGGGTAACTGCGTGCTTCCTTTCAGCCTTCTTCTTCTCAGCATTAGCTATAGCAATCCCATTTATTGAAGCAATAGAAATGGCTAACCACGTCCAGAAACTCATGACCCCCATCTCCTTGTACGTCAGATAAACCATATTAGTAATAGGTTAATAAAGACAAGATTCCAATCAATCCTCCCGTACTAAGAAGTGTCGCGCTCCTTCTATGTCGGCTGCCCCATTCCAGATATAGCAATCACTAGAAAAAAGAAAGCCACCCCTGCTAATGAAAATAGGAATGAAACCATTGCAATCCATCTACCTACCCCTCTATGAACGAACATACCAACTAATACGGCAACTGCGGCCAGAACCGCAACCGTGATAATCATCTCGGGAGAGGAAATTGCATCCCACTCTCCTCCACCCATTATTAACATAAAGATGAGAACGCCTGTCATGTTTAAGAGCAAAGAGAGTCAACTGATCCATGTGTTTTTAAGCATACGCCCATCCTTTCATGTTCAATTGAGTCGTAACTTTCTATCGCATTTACTCCCAACTCAGTAAGAGCAAGCACCCTACATCAATTACTTCTTATGAGAAGAACGTTGTCGGTTCGTGAAGTTTGATAAGATAATGAGGATTAGCCCTATAAGAATTAATGACAGCGAGGTTGCGTCTGACACATTCGATGCCCCGTTAATTCCTATATAATCACTTAGAGCAAATCCAATAGCAAATACCCATATACCTAAGAAAAACATCCATTTCCCTGCTCCAGTCTTCCTCTTCAGCAACATTCACATCCCCTTCCACTATCGATATCGTATTAACGACAACCACCAACTTACTTAACTGTTCAAATGACTTTCAAACCATTCGCCAAGCTCTATTGATGATGCTTCGTATAAGACATCTCAACAAGCCTAATCGCGCAAGTAAGAGTTAAGACGTATACACCTGTCTAGTTCGATAAATCCCAATTAACGTTAACAAGAAGCCAAGGGTTCCAATAGTCTCAATCTTATGACTCCCAACACCAAAATAACATAATATGGAAAGAAATGCTCATGAGAACGTTGAACCAAAAGCATAAAAAAAGCCGCCTCTCCACATGGAGAGACGGCTTTATCGTTTCGCTTATAGTCCGTATACTGTCATACCACCATCAACAAATATGTTCTGACCGCTTACGTAGCTTGAACCAGCAGACGCAAAGAATAGGTAGGAAGATTTCAACTCTTCTAGCTGTCCTAAACGTTTCATTGGTGAGCGGTTCTCAACAGCCGTACGGAAGTCCTCATCTTCAAGGTCACTTTCGTTCATTTCGGTCTTGAAGAACCAAGGGCTAATCGCATTAACCGTAATGTTATATGGAGCAAGCTCTAATGAAAGCTGCTTCGTTTGGTGAATTGCTGCCGCTTTACTTGTACCGTACACAGAGCTAAAGGAAAGACTCACTTCCCCTGCTACAGAAGCTGTATTAATGATGCGACCGTAATTCTGTTCTTTCATATAAGGAACGACGGCTTGAGTCGTGAAGAAAATGGATTTCGCATTGGTATTCATAACATGATCCCAACCTGCTTCATCGAGACTATCGATTAAGCCAGGAGCCAATGTACCTGCATTGTTTACGAGAATATCGATTTGACCTAGGTCTTCATAGATTGCTTGGACAAAACGCTTGATATCCTCCGTATTCGTTACGTCACCTTGGTAACCCTTCACTGAATTGCCTGTCTTCTCTTGAATCTCAGCTGCGGCCGCTTCTACTTTCTCTAATGTACGACCGATAATTGCAACAGTCGCTCCACTTTCAGATAAAGCTTCAGCCGCTGTCTTACCAATACCGCTGCCGCCTCCTGTTACCATCGCAACTCTACCAGTGTTATTGAATAGTTCCATGATTACACACTCCTTATGCCGAATGTTTAAGATTATTGTTCAAGTTCATTTAATTCTAATGAATATGGGCAGTATATCTTACCCTCGTTTTACTTATCAATATTTTTGCTTATTAGCTGTTAATGTTTAATGAATATAAGTTTTTATTTATTAAAATTTCGATATAAAAATAGGAAGCTGCCTAGTAGCAACTTCCCAAAGTACGATTGAACGAATCAACCTTTATGCTTCCCCTTTCCGAAATAGAAGATTCCAAATAAGGCACCGAGCGCAGTCATACTTAATGCGAGTATAAGCCCTATCCATGGTCCTGCACCTGCGATGAACGGTACAGAAAGTGCTGTAACAAGCCCGCCTCCGAGAAACGGTTCATAAACAAGCTGCTTGTAACCGAATGCTTCAAACGCAGGGGATTCATTATCTGGGTCAACGATCCGCATCAACAATAGACCTGTAGCGGTGACACCCATGGATTGACCGAAGTCACCAATGCCTCGCTCAAACCAGTAATTCGGAATGATTCTTGATGCGAGGTAAATAAAACCGAATAAATTCCAAGAAATCCCCGCAACTGCTAGTACCAAGAATGGCACAAGATAGTCTCCAATGACCTCAAGTGAAACGGTAGCAATCGCAGAAATAATGAGCACATCAAGTGCAAGTCCTTGTATTCGATTAATCATTCTGCGATCGACTAGATTGTACTTATCATTTCTATTAAAGAAGGATTGTAGAATAATCCCGCCAAACATGGCAATCGGGAACAATGGAATGTACTGCATAAAGCTTGAGCCCGTCCAATTTGCAATTGTGATGCTTTCAAGCCCAATTAACCCTTGTAAGATGCCCCAACCTATTAGTATGGCAATCATAATAATGGCTAAATGGAAAGATAACGGCTCGATTGATTCAGGTCGAAGCGTCATTTTCCCTGCGGGTTCACGATTCTGATAATCCATGATCCCCCTCTTACGCAGCTCAGAAAATCCTTCGATGTCTTTAATCACCTCAGTTTTGTTGTTTCTGACCGCCCAGTTGATGAGAATGATCCCGAAGATTACTCCCGATAAGACACCGACCGTCGCTAGTCCTATCGCTAAATCAAACGCCTCAGAGAATCCTAGCTCTTCAAATGTACTCGCCATCCCAGCAGCGGTACCATGTCCACCCTCAAAGGCAACTTCAATAAGAGCACCAGCCATGACCGGGATATCGAAGAGTGGTCCAAGAATGAATAGGACAACGACTAAACCGATTACATATTGGCCCCAGCCAATCGCCCACCCAAAGGCAAGTTGAGGTCCACCATATTTCCAAATATCCTTAAGTCCTGGCATCGACGCGCCAAGAAATAAGGAAGCAAAGACTACGTTAATCATTAGCCCAGGAAGTGCAGCCCACACCTGAGTAATCGCGTCCGTCATAATCCCATTTGTTAAGAAGTGCCCTTCTGAAACAAATGGAGTGACTAGCTTCCCGAGCACCTGCGGACCTAATAGCAGCGCGATAAAGCCGCCGATAATAGAAGCTGGTAAAAATAGATTCTGAAATAAAGCTACTTTCACCCGAATTAGTTTTCCTATAATAAGAAATACACCTATGTAAAGCAGCGCAAAACCTATTTCCTCTGGACTCATAACAACATCCCCCATTTTTCATCTAGCTACGAAACGTTTTATCATCACTAAACGTTATTACAATCTCTTCCTTGAATTCCCCCTCGAAAAATGATGTTAAACTTAAATAAAAAAAGACTTTTCAATTTTTGTAATTGAAAAGCCTTTTAACAAATTCTGTTAGATACAGGATAATAGGAGACGTCATTTATTGGTCGTCTACCTTTTTAATCTCTTATCTTCATTAGAGCGAGTGACAATAACTTCGTTGCATACCCCTTTCCTCTTCTGAAGGGGGAATTCCGTAACCAATGTAGCCCTTACTTTCCAACAGAGCTTTCGTTAATCCACACTTGATCGTCACTGCCCTACTCACGCCCCTTCTTAAAAGACGCATGGTTTTAGCATAAGCTTTCCTCATTTTTGTTCTAGATACATAGTGAATTAAAGAACCGAGCATTCAAAGTATGATTTTAATCATTCGTTCTTTAGCTCAATCTTTTCTTCCTCCTCCCCCCATTTTACAATGACATCTACAGTTTGGTTCTCATTAAAAGCAATTCGATTACTCCCACTGTGATGGGAGAATGATTTGTCCGATGGTGGTTCTTCACTAAAATTGGCCGTTGACTTTCCGCTAGAGGATGCTGTTCTATACTCATACATAATTTCATTAGCGTCAGTTAAATCCTTTAGCTCTCCTCTATAATTCAATGTGAAATCTTTTGTTACCCCCTCTTCCATCACAGTTACTTTTAATCTTGCTTCCCAATTCTCACTATTACCCTTATAGATGTATTGTTCTCGATCCGAGCAGCCGATCAATAGGATTAGCAAGAAAATCATTGCACCTCCAGCGTATTGGAGTAGACGAATCTTTCTCATTTCCCCCATCCCTTCTAAAAATTTAAGTTTAGAGTCACTCAAAAGAATGCTAAAAAATCCCACCTGCGTCCCAATTATTTCAAAACCAATTGGTACAATCAATAAAAAAAGACGCCCTATTGTAAGGACGTCTCTACTCATTAATATAGTTTCTGCAACGCTTCTTTATTAAACGCTAACAGATCATGAACTCTACCTTCGTGAACTTTCTTCACCCATTCAGGGTCCATTAACAAGGAACGGCCGATAGCTACAAGGTCGAACTCATCATGGTCAAGCTTGTCGACTAAGCCATCAAGGCTAGTTGTTCCAGCACCTGAGAAGTCGGTAAAGACACCATCAAGTCCAACAGAACCTACAGATATGACAGGTTTTCCTGATAGTTTCTTCGTCCAGCCTGCTAGGTTCAGGTCAGACCCTTCAAATTCTGGCTCCCAGAATCTGCGTGTAGAGCAGTGGAAAATGTCCACACCAGCTTCAACAAGTGGCTGTAGGAAGCGTTCCAACTCATCGGGGGTGTTGACCAATTTCGCATCGAAGTCATTCATCTTCCACTGGGAGAAACGGAAGATGATTGGGAAGTCTTCTCCAACTTCACGACGACACGCTTCTACAATCTCTACAGCAAACTGTGTACGCTGAACGAAATCGCCACCGTAACGGTCTGTACGTTTATTCGTATTTGCCCAGAAGAACTGGTCAATTAAGTACCCGTGAGCACCATGAATTTCAATTGCATCAAAGCCTAAGCGTTTCGCATCTGCTGCCGCTTTAGCATAGGATTCCACCAATGCCTCTACCTCTTCAGTAGATAAGGGTTCATTCACTTGCTCTCCATCTAGGCTTAATCCAGATGGCCCCACAGGAGATGCTTCCTCGTTCGGAAGGTCCCCTTGGCTACGAGTCATTCCTACGTGCCACAGCTGAGGAGCAATCTTACCGCCGGCGTCGTGTACTTCTTTCACGACATTCCCCCAGCCATTCAATGCCTTCTCTCCGTGAAACACAGGAATACTCGCACCAGATACGGAAGCCGGTTGGTCAATTCCAGTACCTTCTGTGATAATCAACCCAACTTCATTCTCCGCACGTCTACGGTAATACGCCGCAACCTCTTCATTCGGAACGTTCCCTGGTGAGAACCCACGTGTCATCGGCGCCATGACAGTACGGTTAGGAAGGTTTAATTTACCACTCGTAAATGGTTCAAATAAAGCTTTGTTTGTTGTTTCGTTTTTCATTGATCTTCCTCCTTTTCCAAGCGGTGTCTGTAATTATCACAGATGACGGAAGGAAACGAAAGAAATCTGTTTTGATGTAGCACATTGTTCCTCTGGCCTTGGTTCAAGAGTCTGAGAGTATTTGTTTCTTAATCGTTAATGAACGTAGTCACGCTTCGTTTTGATGCGATTGTTCGCCTTGCAAGCTCTTCTTTCCAATTCTTATTGTCTAATTTATATTCGCCATATTGGTCTTTGTACGTCTTTCTATAGAGATTGATTGTTCTGGATTCTTCTGGGTAGTTATGTGACAAGGGATAACCGTGTCGCCCTTCCTCATATATGTATTGTTCTACAATATCTCCTACTCCCATAAATGAATCCAAGAATGAAAGGAACTCGATATCTTCTCCTCCAAGTTCATAAACGTATGGAAGGGAGAACGGCAACAGTTCCTTATACGCTTCTCCACTTAGAAAGGGATACTTATTTTCACTCTTATGATATTCAGGAATTGGCCTACATGTAGCAATAAAATAATGTGCTGTCATGAACAATGCCCCGCCCTTTCTTTTAACTACCTGCTATCTTTCCTACTAAACTCTAGAATGTTCAACCCCTCTGATGCTTCTGGTGCTTCAAAATAATTCGTAACCTGATTGAATACTGCTTCCGTGTCAAAGGCTGCTCGTTCAGGTTGTTCGTTTCTTCGTTGTGCAAGTTGCCGTAAGCATTGCTCATTCGTAAGATTAAGGAAGATTAGTTGATGGTCTGCATCAACCTCAGTTACTAGGTCTAGAAACCACTTTCTCTGATTACGTGTGTTAGCGGGGAAATCCATCACTACGTTGGTACCGACACTTAAAATGTTTTGTACATGCTTTTTCACCAGTGGCTTGAGCTGCCTAGAGTAGGTGATATAATCTTCAAATGATTCAATCACTTCCGGATAAAGCATGGAGAGCCACTCATCCTCTGACATCAACACCGCAAGATGTTCACTTGCAACTTGCTGTGATTTAGTGGACTTTCCTGCGCCCATCTTCCCACAGAAAAAGTAGAGCGTTCCTGTTTGTTTCATCGTTTGATCCCTCCGGTTATTCCCTACTAGCGACTTCGTATTGATTGTAATTATCTTACTATCACTTAACATATTACCATTCCACACCAAATATAAGAAGGAAACGAGGCTTACTATTGATTTCCCCTTCCCAGTTTCAAATCCTAATTCGTACTATAAAAGAGGTAATCCCAGTACACTACCAAGATTACCTCTTCACCGTTATTAATTTATTATTTTCCAAGCATGCTTGAGACAACAAATTCTTGTTGCTTGCGTCCAGTTGGGTCGGCTTCGGTTTTAAACTTTGTTAAGTTCTCTGACCATTGTGATGTACGAACACGAAGCGGCAATTCGTCGGAGTTCAGATGTTCATAAATGACCTCCGCTACCTCTTCCGGTGTTTGGAAGACGCCTTCATCGCGGCCTCTCATTTGTCCGAGATAATCATTTAATACTTGCTCATAATCGCCTTTCGGAAATCCACCTTCTCGTTCTAAATTAGCGAGAACAGTATTTGCAAATTCAGAAGAGATTCCTCCTGGCTCCACGATCATAAACTCTACTCCAAAGTATGGGGTAACATAAGACGCGAGGCTCTCGTAATAGCCTTCAAGTGCGAACTTAGAGGCGCAATAAATTTCGTTAAGGGGCTGTCCGACCAGGCCACCTACTGAAGAGATAGATACGATACGTCCCTTGTTTTGTTCTCTCATGTGTGGAAGTACCGCTTTGGTCGCACGAATCTGGCCATAGGTATTGATGTCGAACACCTTCTGGTACTCTTCTTCTGTCACCTGCTCGGTTGTCTTGATAAAGCCGATTCCGGCATTGTTAATAAATAAATCAATCTTTCCGTCTTGATTTATGACCGTTTGGATGGCTTCATCAATCGACTCTTGTGACTGTACATCCAGTTGAAGCAACTCAATGTCTAGTCCCTCTTGTTGCAGGCTATGAATTCCGCTTGCTTTCTCAAGATTACGCATGGTTGCGTATACCTTCCAGCCCGCTTTGGCCAGTACTTCCGTCATGCTAAGTCCTAATCCAGTTGAAGTTCCAGTTACTACAGCAATTTGCTTTTGCATCGTAATCCCGTCCTTTATTATGGTTGATTTAAATCCTTCCACAAACTAAATGTCTAAAACCGTCTCTAATAATCGTGTATTTAATACTCAACCAATCTCTGTATGGTGCTAGTTGTTTGATCTCTTTGTCTCTTCAATCGGTTGATGGTTTATACTATAGAGGTTAAAGTGCACTTTAACGCAAGAGAAAACACAAAACTTTTTTTCAGGGTGATGGACAACGTTCATTTCAACCTCAACACATCCCCTTTGTCCATCTGTAAATTTTACCTCTACTCAATAAAAGTTTATTGAATATCAATAAAGAATCCTGTAAAGTTATACCAAAGATAACAGGAGGTGCTTGTTGTGAATGAACCTAAATCGAGCCTGAAGAACCGAGGCAACGTACTCTTATTGAAGTTAGCCATCGTGTTTATTGGCATGATCATCCTATCCCTTTGTGTATTTTGGCTTCCATGGCAATCGAACGTGCTTGCCGAGATGTATCCGGAATACACCTATTTAAGACTCCCTCTCCTAACAGGAATCTACATGACCACAATCCCGTTCTTCATCGCTTTATATCAAGGATTTAAGCTCTTAACCTCTATCAATCATCATCGCGCATTCTCTACAAGATCTGTGAACTCGCTACGCACTATAAAGCATTGTGCATTGGGTATAGGTGGATTGTATGTGATTGGATTCGTTCTCCTCATCACTCAAGATGCCGGTAATCCAGGTATCCTTCTCATCGGATTGCTTGTTATGTTCTTTTCTGTTGTAATTGCAGTCTTTGCTGCCATTCTTCAACAGTTATTGAAGAGCGCCATTGATTTAAAGTCAGAGAATGAATTAACAATATGAGGTGAAGGCAATGGCTATTAAAGTCAATATTGATGTCATGCTAGCTAAACGAAAAATGAGTGTAACAGAATTGTCTGAGAAGGTAGGAATCACAATGGCAAACCTATCCATACTAAAAAATGGAAAGGCTAAGGCAATCCGCTTCTCTACCCTAGAAGCCATTTGCAACGCATTAAATTGTCAGCCTGGAGACATTCTTGAATATGTGAATGAACAGTAGGTTTGGGGTGAATGTAATTACAGATACGTTTATCCCCACCCACAAATAAAATCAATCAAACTAAACAAGAACCTGACAGAAACACTGCTTTTCTGCCAGGTTCTTTTTGTATGCACTAAATCAAAGTACAATATGAATTTATATAAGTTTTTCATACTTTTGTATAAGTTTACTTTACTTTTTGTAAAAAGTTGGTTTATACTACTATCTAAGAGGTGGAGGTCATGAAGAAAAATCTTGGAGATTCGATATCCAATAAGGTTTATGAACATCGTGTGCTTGCAAGAATGTCTCAACAGGAATTAGCAAAGCAAGTCGGGGTATCCAAGCAGACCATCTTCGTGATGGAGAAGGGTAATTATGTGCCCAGTTTGCTGTTGGCATTTAGGATTGCCAACGTATTCAATGTGGATGTAAACGAAATCTTTAGCTATTCGAAGGGGATGGATGAAAATGATGAATGAATGGTTCTCAGACTTTCAAAGCGCTATTTATCAGCCGTTGAGAACATGGGCTGAACAATCTACAGGTAATTGGAACATTCTGATTGGACTTGGATTTTCACTGGTTATGGGGAGTGTCATTCTTACTTTCACCTTCTATAAAATGATCGGAACAGAAGACGAACGCACAAGTTACATCTTATTAAAGTGCAGCTCCTTTATTCTTCTAACCATCGTTTTATGTGACACCCTTTTTCCGAAAGACTACATGTGGACGATATTTTTCTTATTCAAATATGGCTTAGCTTTTTTAGTGGGGGCAATGTCTATGGCCATTCAATATAGAAGGGATATGGCATAAGGAGTGAAGAACAGGGAATTAGCATAAGGGTATGAGAATGTCGGTATTCCAGTTAGCAGGGTGAACTTTACATAAACCCCCAGTTTAATTACTTCGCTTTATGTGAGAAGACTAGTAATTGCATAATGGTCTCCCTAACCTTGAAAAATAAGGAAAATTCAGGACAACAAGCTCCATGAGGCCTAATGAAAGAGGGCATTTCTCATGGTTCAGGAATGCCCTCTTTAGAAACCTGAATCATTACTTAGCAATACTAGAGCCATTCCTCAACACAAGGAATGGCTCTAGTATTCGTATCTAACTTTACTTTCTTTCCTATAGTTCCGCCAATCGTAGACATAACTATTTCCATCCCTGGGTCTCGCAATAACTCATTCAATTCATTTGCACGCGTTTTACGCCCCCGAACGATAGACTTCATCCTTGCCTGTCAAATTTCCTTCTTACTTCAATACAAACACATTTACCAACCTTACAATAAGAGTACATACAAAAACGAACGCAGTAGAATCTAAGAAATCTTTACTCGGTTCTTTTTTCGCATTTTAATTCTGCTTCAAGTTCCCACTCCTTAGTTCTACTTGTAAATTAATCCTTGTTAGTATCCAGTACGCTTTAAATACCACCAATTCAACAATATGTATCTATACCAAACTGTCCAATACTATGATTTATATTTCAATAGCACTAGAGCAGCTGGTAGACCTAATACAACTAAAACTAATCCTATTCCGAGCGCTGTATATAGGATGTAACCAGGTAAATTATATTGAGGAATGATTGTTAATAAAGGCACCCCAATAGTTAGCATTAAAATAATGTACGTATTCAGTTTTTTATTACGATCCATCTTCCTAACCGCTCCTTAACGTTCTTCATTACTATTTTTCAAAGTTGCTTTGCACTGTATTTCGCACATATAGGATAGAAACTTAACATTCAAGCAGATAAGCTCCGTATTCTGATGGTTGCATGTAGGAAGGGAATAAACTCCAATCCCTTATACAGTTTGAAACAAATTGAACCCTTACGTATAGATTAGTTTAAGCCTTTCGCAAACAACCGGAATTTTACTATGGAACTCTTTATTGACTTCTCTCAGTTCCCGGTTAAAGAAGTCTTCGTGTTCCTTCCGCCAATGCGCTAACGTACGGTCACCTTCACCTTCTAAATACGCGTGTTCCTCAGTAACTTCATCAAAGGGGATGACCTCAACTGACGTCGTTTCGACAATGGCTACGGCTTTTCCATCCCCATCAAGAACAATGTTATGGAGACCGACATAGGGCAACGGCTCATCTTCTATTTGATAGATTGTATAATTGGATGCAGTAGCCGCTTTCTTTCCCTCTACTACTGCGACAGCAAGTTCATCAGCCATTTCTTTAGAATTGCCAAAGGCCCATGCTTCATAAGTCGCTGGAGCATTGGGATTCAATTTCTTGAAAGCTTCCCAGATTTGATTAATTGAATCTTGACTCATATGTACCAACCCTCTTTCTATCATTCTTAAGATGATGTTCCTACGTATACATACCCTTTATTAAACGTGTTTCCCTATTTCCTGGTCGTTATAGATCAGTTTGGTATATGTAGTACTCCCCATTAGAGTTTTATTCTCTCACAAGCACTGCTGTCTTGTCATTTCATTAAATTGGCAATCTGCGGAGGCTCCCATTTCATTCTCAAATTCTTGAAATAAAGTTAGGAACCATTTTGTAGAATGAAACGTCTACTACAGCCTACCTCATTCGATTAACATAATCGTCGTTTTTCACTCTGCCATTATCTATTATTGAATACAAGTTAGTAAGAGATACACCTGTTAAAACAATCACACCTCCAACAATTGATAGGAACGAGGGTGTTTCCCCTATCCAAATCCAGGATATGAGGATAGCCAAAGCTGGAGTGAGATACAGCGCACTTGTTGCCTCAGATGCCCCTTGTCTTGAAGTGACATAGGCTATTGCAACGTAAGGAATAACGGTTGGAATAAGCCCAAGATAGATGACCGTTAGTAAACTTTCTGTGGAAGCATTACGAACTGCTTCGGTAATTCCAGGTGAAAAAAACAACATAAACGTGGTACCTGCCCAAATCGTATAAGTCGTAAAGGGTAGAAAGCCATACTTATCTAAGTACTTTGACTGCAGCACAAAATAAAAGCTCTCCCCTAAAGCTGCAAGTAATACCATTAGAATTCCCTACTTAAAATGGATTCCACCTGATTCCCCTAATGTAATAACCATCACACCCAGAAAGGCGATAAAGGAACCAATCCAACCGTACCGATTTAACGTCTCTTTCAGGACCAGCATTGCAATAAGCGCCGAGAATAAAGGTGTCAACGAAACCACTAGACTAGCCGTTCCAGCATCAACACTCTGCTCTCCTATACTTAAACATGTGTGGTAAACCGCGAAACCTAAAAAACCAAGAATCAAGATGGCCGGTATGTCTTTCATATTTGGCATCCTCATTTTTTAATGTGCGCCACTACTAATAATCCAAGAGAACCAATTAATAATCGTATCATGGACAAATGTTGTGGACTAAAAGAGTCCAGCCCAACCCGTATAGCTGGGAAGGCAGAAGCCCACAAGAAGATGGCAATCGCAGTTGCCAATAGTACTTTAACAGACATACATTCACTCTCCCTCTGCACGATAAGAAAAGACGGGTAAGTACTCATTCATTAACCATCAATTCTTTTTAAGTCTTAGCAATTAATATGGTAGAGTAATTACTAAGAATTGGAATCAACCATTCTCGTTAAAGTGAGACCAACCAATTTCAGCAGAAGGATGAGCTATATGCAGGATGAGCAGAAAAAAACTACAGATTCCTATAAGAATATTGCTGCTTTTATTCAAGGAAAGATCGAGGCAGGAGAGTGGTCAGCTGGAAGGAAACTTCCTACTCAGCGAGCACTAGCAGAAGAGTTTAATGTAAACAGAAGCACAGTTATTCACGCTTTGGATATCCTTAAAGACAAGGGCTATATCGAATCTAAATCTGGTAGCGGAACGTTTGTCTCTAAACATTCTTCGTCTGACATTTCAAGGAACATGATGAACTGGAATGATTATTCGAAGTACAGTGTCTATCCAACCAACCATCAGACTGTGAGGAAGATCAACAACTTAGAGTTGGATCAATCTCTCATACAATTAGGTAAGGGCGAACTTCACACATCGCTTTTCCCAAGGGATTCCTTTAATAAATCGCTCCGCACCCTGGAAAATACGTTTGATAATTACGGGTATAACGATGGTACCGGGGATGATCGGTTCAGACAGGCTATATCCAATTATTTGAAGAAGAGAGGCATATCTTCTTCTCCTCAAACCATATTGCCAGTTTCCGGAGCTCTACAAGCTCTACAATTAATTACGCTTGGTTTATTACAACGTGGTTCAACGGTCTATGCACCACACGTTTCATACATCCATTCTCTACATATGTTTAGAACGTCTGGGATGAGGATAAAGAGTGTTCCCTTTACAAGTAAAGCTCTCGATGCAGATTACTTACGTGAACATCTATCCGGAAACCATCATTCATCTGTATTGTACATAAATCCTACATTTCACAATCCGACGACCCAAACAATCAGTTCGAATAACCGTAAAGATTTAGTCGAAATCTCCAATCAATATAAAATGCCCATTATAGAGGACGATATTTTTCGAGACTTGTGGCTTGATCAAGAACCACACGCCCCTATTTCATCTTTAGATAACAGCGGACATACCTTACTAATTGGTAGTTTCTCGAAAACCATGGCACCTACTCTAAGAATTGGATGGATTTCAGGACCCGTAGATGTGATTGATAAACTGAGTGATTTAAGGATGCAGCTTGACTATGGGACAAGCTATCTTCCACAGCTTGCCTTATACGATTTTCTTGAATCGGGGAGATATGAACAGCATTTGTTAGAATTAAGAGAAGAGTTACGATATAGAAGGGATATGTTAGTACACTTACTAGAAGAGAACATGGATGATTATGCTACCTGGGAAGTCCCAAATGGCGGGATGTTTATATGGGTTTTGTTTTCAGAAGAAGTTAATATTCGGAGGTTGTTTACTTCGCTCGTTGGACAGGGTGTTCTTATTAATCCTGGTTTCATTTATAGTTCTTATCCCAACCAATACGTCAGGCTTTCCTTTGCTAGCTCTTCTGTGGAAGAAATGAGACGCGGAATACTTATTATGCGGAAAGTTATAGAACAGCATCAAATGACTGTTCTTGAATAAGGCCCGAATACTTCTTAACCTTATATCCTTCTCGTAATCAAAGCGAGTTTCGCATTATACTTCTTCTACTATGAAGTCATGACCTTTCATACTGAAAAGTCATGACTTTGTTTGTTAATCGTTAACACCGTTAGAAGACCGTTCTGCTTCACATATAATCTTTAACTATGTTTAGAAGTCGATTTGAGCTTTCTGATGATACATTTTCGGAAAGTCGTGCTGCAGCAATAATAGGTGCCCATTCTAAGATATCAATTCTTGAAAGACCACTCTTCTTACAATATAACTGCAAGTACATATCTGCTATGCTCATTGAGAGTTGCGAGTATAGAAGGTAAGTCCTATACACATCTGCACAGGGATTACCTACGCTCCCATCTACCCAGTCTATTGTTGCAACTCCTTTGTCTGACATTAACAAGTTATAGATATGATAGTCCCCATGACACAACCTGCTCTCCATGGGCATAGATTCTAACTTCTCTAATAACTTTGCTTTCCAATCATGATTTAAATTTGGAGCCTGAGTGATTTGTCGAGTTAGTTTTGCAGACATAAGTTCAATAGAGTGTCCCTCAATCTGATGGATTCTTAGCTGGATGTCTATAGACATACTCATATAATACTCTGCTTGTTCTGGATTACATGACAAGAGTTCTCCTATCGTTTCTCCACGGATATACTCCATAATAATCGCTTGTTTTCCACCTTGTTTGGTGACATCCAGCACTCTTGGAACACGAATCCCACAGGAGTAAGCATACTTTTGTTTATATGCTTCATTCACCGACTCCGTCTCAGGTAGATTGTCATTGAATACCTTGACCGCCTTATTCTCAACTACATACACCTTTGCTGTATTCCCAACGGCTAAAGGTTCCCCCAAAGTATCTAGGTACATAGGTCACCTCGAGTTTCTTTATTATTAAGCCAAGCGTTCATATATGGAGAGCACAAACTAACTTAACAGTTGAAGAAGATTTAAAACTGAAATTCCCCATCCTTCATTAGCAGGACTTCAGCTCCGCTTCCCATAACACCCTGTATTTTCATATCCTCCGTACCAAACGTCACATTGACTGCCAAAATTGAAGTATTCAGACCCGCTACTCTCAACTCTTCCTCGGATTGGTCAATGCCATTTCGAATAGTAGAAGGAGATGCATGTCCAATCCCAATATGACAGGAGGTATTCTCATCAAATAAGGTATTGTAGAATAGAGTATCTGTCTGAGCAAGAGGAGATTGATTGGAGACCAAGGCAATCTCACCAAGATAATGCGAGCCCTCGTCTGTTTCGATGAGATGTTGTAACAATTCCTGTCCCTTTGCAGCAGAATAGTCAGTGATTCTTCCCTCTTTGAATATTAGATAAAACTCATCGATGATCCTTCCTTCATAAATAAGAGGTTTCGTTCCTACCAACTTGCCATTCACCTTATGCTTATGAGGTGCAGTAAAGATTTCCTCCGTAGGAATGTTAGGAAAGAAAGGGATCCCATACTGATCGAAGACACCCCCACCAATAAAACGATGATGATGAGGTAGTCCCACTACTAAATCAGTTCCACGGCTATTTGTGAAATGAAGGGATTCAAATTGGTATTCGTTTAGACTATTTTTCCGAGACTCGAAAGTTCTATTATGACTCTCCGAATCTTGTATCGGATTTGCTCCATCTGCTCGAGAACCTTTCAAGATTAATCTCCAAAGGGATTGGATAGCTTCTTCTTCACTTAGGCCCGGAAATACTTTGGTTGCCCATTCAACACTTGGGACAGTGATAAGACACCAACGTACCTCGTGGGACCTAATCTTCGCATGATGATCCTTCAATTTACTCCGAGAAGCATTCATGAAACGAGTGATCTTTTCTGTAGGTATATCCTTAAAGACTTCTAAGTTCTCAGAAATGATATGGATGTAGGCAGCACCTGCGTCTTCCCACTCCTTATAACGGGCAACCTGCCAATCAGGATAGTGTTCGATAACATGTTCTGCTGCATAAGACAAAAATGCTTTAGTAGACTGTTCATCTGTCCAGTCTATACATACCTTTGAAGCCCCGGCCTGATAGGCTGCTGTTTGAACCAGGCGTGCAAACGTAGCGTTTTGTATATCACTATGTATGATCAATAATTGATCTTGCTGCAGATTTACACCAGCCCCCACCGCAAGCTCTGCATACTGTTTCAACTGTGCTTCGCTTATAGAACTGTATATACCTTCATCCATTTTAGATCTCCCCCTTTAATTTTATCTATTTCTGGTTGAATATCCTTATTTCATTCTTCTTTGACTGCTCTTATTACACTTTCATAAAGCTCCTTGTTGATTCCCATTTCCATTAAAACTCTAAAAGTTAAACTATTCAATTTAATATTCATTGTACAACTTTCATAAGATTGTGTATAAAAAGAGTTCCGATATTGGGGGATAGAGATGATTAATTTTCAGGTTTATATTATATTTATGCTACTTCTACTCGTTGTTTCCTCATTCATACTATCAAAGCTATTCTACAAGAGTATCTATCATAGCGAGCGCATGGTTATCTCGATGGTTACAGGGACAAGTAATGGCCTTGTCATTGGTGGCATGCTAGGTTCAATCTTTCAAGGGGATCTGTTCATTTCAACAACTTTAGGGATATCCATTGGGGTTATTATTAGTAGTGTTTCTAACTGGAATTTAGGTGTGATCTTCTGTATTGAGGGGGGAGCAGGTGGGCTTATGGGTGGGATGATGGGGGCAATGTTAGGTGAGATGCTACCTTTCTCCGAGTCCATTATCTTGATTCAATTGTTTATGCTATTAGCTATAGGTTCTCTAATTCTATACCCTGCATTAGCACACACTTCAATTGTTGAGCCAACCCTTCTCTCGACAAGATGGCTACTGAAACCACTCTTATTTACCTTTTTAGTAGTTAGTATCCTATTAGGTGGCAACTGGATTTCTGAAAAAACTGTTTATGAACATCAACCTCCCCATCATCACTCTAAAAAGTCGCGCGGACAAGAGTGAACTAACTAATCCATCTCTGTAATCCATATATTTAATGATTGCGTATAACCAACACGTACACGTATTACCTCGTTACTAACGTTGTTAAGGGAGACTCTACTTCGAAGAAAGTCTCCCTTAACATGATGATCAATTATTTAGCTACTAATTCGGACTCTGTCACCCACTTATGATTGGTAACTTTTTCTCCACCGTTAGTAGGGGTGTAATCAACCATATAAACAGTTGTTTCTTCCCGAGATTCTATTACGGCTTCAGCACCTTCCATCCCCTTCATATGAGAGGCCTTTAATGTCACTTCTTCTCCTGAAGGCAATGGTTTTTCTTCCGCTCCTTCAATTTCTTCATGAATCACCCATTTGTGATTTTCCACTCTCTCTCCACCATTTGTTGGGTCATATGAAACAACGTAGGCAACCGTATTAAATGCACCAGTAATAGTAGCCTCGGCTCCGTTCATCCCTTCCATATGATTTGTTTGAATAATTGCTTGACTACCTACTTCAAACGTAGGATTTTCTGCTTGATTCAAACCTTCCGGAACTTCACCGGAACCAGAATGATTCATCCCTTCATGATTGTCCTTTTCCTTATCTGAATTATCTTCAGAGTCGGTTTCTTTCTGCTGATTTTCTATTTGATCAGACTCACTATTTCCATCAGCTCCATTATCTGATGAACAGGCTGAAAGAGCCAGTACTAGTATTAGTAATAGTGTACTCCAAGTATATTTCTTCATTATTCTAATTCCTCCCTGTTCTATCTTCTCTTTGGTCAAATTAATCTTCCCTAACTCTAATACTCATTTATTTGATAAACACCTGCGCCAACGTCCCCCCTCCATTCTTCTACCGAGTTTTATTTATACCTTTACCTGGTATAGGTATAAATAAACATAAAAATATAAGGCCAGCTTAGAACTAGTATCTATCTTCCTTAACCAGAGAGATTACTCAGTTCTTCACACGCGCCTATGAATTTTTAGTATTGTATTTGGAACTTGTTTTAATTAATACTTCGACACCTATGCTGTCAACATAATCAGGAGTGCAGAATTATGATGTAACAACACCACTACCTTACCCAGTAATACTGGAAGTGCTGTTCACAGTAGAGCGATTAATACTCAATGTTCTTTGAAAGAATTTCATAATTTAATCATCCCCCCGCCCTTTAACTGACGCTTCCATTCCAAGTCCTACCTATTACAAGATAGAAAAAAGACCATTTCTAAATGGCCTTCTCACATTTCCATATAATTAATTAAGCTTCACCTGAATCGCATCCTTATACCGCTTGTAATAAGCGGGAACGTTGTTAATCAACAGCAATTCTGTATATAAGTAACTCTTCATATTGAAATCGCTAAAGTCGATGTCTGTTAGGTCTACGATTTGCTTCAGTCGATAATTTAACGTGTTCGGGTGGATGAACAGTTCTTGTGCGGTTTGCTTCGCTTTCACATTGTTGGCGAGGTACACTTCGAGCGTATGGAGCAGATCGCTTTGGCTTTCTGAGTCTTTCTTGATCAATCGGAGAAGGTCATGACTAAAGTAGTCCTCTGAGCTATTCTTGTCATATAAGGTAGCCAAGTAACGATAAACCCCTAGCTTCGCGAACTCTCTCGGCATTGTCTCGGGGCGCGGCTCGATAAAGTTCGCCGTCTCGATGACTTCAAGCGCCTCGAGAAAGCTCTTCCTCATATCGAATAGGGTCCTGTATTCTTTCCCAAGTCCAATCATAAAGGAGTAGAAATCTTCGTCTGTTAGTCCGTGTTTAATTTCAAGAATTAGTTCTCTGGCCAGTGTGGTGCTAGACCCTTCTTCTCGAGCGACACCATGGACAACGAGAATGATTTGGAATTCGGTACGCAAATATTGTACGCGCGGTCTACCGTAGAAGCTGTGGACCAGTGGGAAGAGCTGTTCGAATAACCCCTTCTTCATCGGATTCGATAAGGAAAAGACGAGAACGGAGAAGCGTTCTGGCAACGTCAGCATGGCCATATTGGCTTCATGCCGGAAGGATGTCTCGCTTCCATACTCATGATGAAGCAGCTTCCATAACAGTTCTTCTCGTCTCCCTTCCTTCGCATTCATTCGATTGTACTCATCATAAATGAGTTTCCCTAAGTACGGAGCTACGTCTTGAAGAAACTGCATGTCTTCATCACTTAAATAGGAAGAGGATTCTTGTACCCAGATGTAGCCCATCGTAAATCCGAGGTGTTTTGCTCCTACCATAATCCTCTGTTGAAACCCTAATTCTTCGATGGGCTCAATACGAATGGGGCTCTGTTGTTGCTCCACTTGTTGGACAATGCCTTCTTTCTTCAAGCGGTCGATGATGAAGACTGGGCATTTCTTTGAAAGAATTGTTTTCTGTTGAGTCTGATCGAAATCTTCATAAGACGAGCTGTATGAAATCAGTTCAAAGTTCTTATTCTCGATAATCACCGGCTTCGATAGCTTTGAGCTAATCAACTCAGTTGCTTTATGTATGTTTTCCATCTCAAATATGAGCTCTTTTACATCCATGCTATTCCCCGCTTTATCCCCATTTGTCTGATTATGTAGTACTATTATAGCGATATTGTGACAAAAGAGGAAGAATCGTTCGTTTAATAGATTAAATTGTATCATTTTTCCGATAACTTATAGGAATATGTATATTCCCCTGTTACAATGGTAGTAACCTTGTTTTTTATATAAGTGACACAAACCTTCGGAAAAAGCGTCACTTCTAAATTTAAAAGCAAGGGAAGTAGGGATTCCATGAAATATAGAGTAGTCGGACTGTTTCACAAAGGAACGATTATCACTTTTGGTTCAGACAACATGGAGCAATACTTCAGTACAGCAGAAGAAGCTGAGAAATTCTTGAACCAAATTAAAGAGAATGACAAGTTCCCGGAAGATTATGAACTCAAAGTCGAGGAAATTCCCTTCTAGTTTATGGATAATAACCACTTCTACGATATACGAAAAGAGCGCTCCTGAGAGCGCTCTTTTCTCATGTCTTCTATATATTCTCACACTTTATTTCTCGTGCGAGATGTATGAAAGATCCCCTGATTATTCAACCTACTCCATTGAGTATAAACGTTACTCTATATATAATGGAGACTTATTCGAATTCCTTCAATAAATGTTCTAAATTACGTTCCATAATGGTGAAATAATCTTCATCTTGTTCAATGTCCTCTGTTGTGAGTACAGAAAGATTGTGAAGATCAATCGGTTTAGCATCTAGTTCATCCTTGATGACATTTGCAACACGGTCTGTCACGTTCTGTTCGAAATAGATGTACTCGAGGTTGTTTGCTTTCGCTTCTTCAATTACTCTCTCCAGGCTCTTCTGGGAAGGTACTTCAGATGGTGATAGTCCAGATACTGGTATTTGCTCGACTCCATATGCATTCTCCCAATATCCATATGCAGCATGAGAGACGATGAACTTCTTATCAGATAGATTCTGCAACTTATCTTCATACATTTGATTTAATTCATCTAATCGATTGACGAGTGACTCGTAATTCTGCTCGTATACTGATGAGTCTTCAGGATTTAAAGATACTAACTGTTCCTTAACATTAGCTGCCATTTCCTTCGCACGTACGGGATCTAACCAAATATGCGGGTCCTCATCTCCATGGTGGTGCCCTTCATGCGAGGATTCTTCGTCATTGTGATTTGAATCATGGTGGGATTCTTCATCATGGCCTTCTTCATGTTCATGGTCTTCAGTGTGGACGCTCTCTTCTCCGTGGTCGTGTTCTTCTGAATGGTCATTTCCTTCTTCATGCTCTGAATGATGGTTATGTGCGATAAGTTCAATATCCTTAGAAGCCTCGAGAATTTCTACTTCTTCTTTCTTTAAAGCATCAGCCATAGAAGATGCATAAGGTTCAAGCTCAGCTCCATTCATCATAAATAAATCTGCCCCTGCTAGCTCTACCATCTCTTTACTAGTAGGCTCATATGTGTGTGCATCAGATCCCGGTGGGAGGATCGACTCCACGTCTACTGTTTCACCACCAATTTGCTCGGTAAAATACAGTAACGGGTAAATAGTGGTGTAAATTTTCAGTTTATCCTCATTGGAAGAATCTCCTGATGCTTCGTCATTACTAGACGTTTCCTCAGCCCCACTACACGCTACCAATACAAGTAAGAGTAGCATGAATCCAAACAGTGTTGACATCCGTTTTATCATTGCAGACTTCCCCTTCGTAAATTAGAATATACACAATATATCGTAACGATTACGGTTTGTAAATAGTAATTATTACGATTTGATAAGTAAATAAAAAAACATGCCTCACTGACATGTTTTTAAACTGCGCAACTAGCGCACCTTCCGTAGATTTCAAAAACGTGATCCTCGACAACGTGCCCCGCCAATTCGCTGCGATAGGAGTCAATAGGACAGTTTGTAAGCGGAAGGATAACACCGCACGTACGGCAAATAAAATGGTGATGATGTCCTTCAATATCACAATGAAAGCGAAACCTCTTCTCACCTTCCATCCGATTCACTTCTACTACCCCTAAATCTTCTAACGAATAGAGATTACGGTACACCGTGTCATAACTTGCTTTAGGAAAGTCTTTAGAGAATTGCTTCCAAATATCATTAAATGATAGATAAGAGCGGTTGTGGTTTAGTATCTCTAGTAAATACTCTCTTTGCTTCGTTAATTTATAACCGTTTTCCTTTAATAATTTAAGAGCTTGGTCCATATTCATTCACTATACATCCTTTATGGGAAGACTTAATTGCATGTTTCTATTGTTACAGTTTGCGAAGTAGCTTCTAAACGTAAGAGAGACCTAATACACTTTATAGTAATGATTACGATTTGGAGGTGCCTACAATTGAAAACAATTATACAGGCTGTAACGTATACAAGCGGCTACGTCTTACTGATAGGGTTATTCTTCTTATTCATTGCAAGTGAATGGATTGTAGTTGAGTTTCTCATTACAATTCCAGATGTATGGAAGAATATACTTACCTTAATGCTAAGCATATTTCTAGAAGCGATACCTTTCGTGCTCATCGGTGTATTTGTATCTGCACTCATTCAAACCTTTGTGAAAGAACACCACTTAAATCGCTATATCCCTCACCATCCACTAGTTGCTTTGGCCCCTGCGATTGTTATTGGTGCCATATTCCCTGTCTGCGAATGTGCCATCGTCCCCATAGTAAGAAGATTGATTCAGAAAGGAATGCCCTTACATGTTGGAATGGTCATCATGGTATCCGCTCCGGTGCTAAATCCTATCGTCTACCTCTCTACGTTTCATGCATTTAGATCCACACCATTCATGGCACTAGACAGAATGATACTCGCATTCGTAGGAGCGCTCATCATTGGTTTGCTCATTTATATCCTTATCGGTAATCGAAATCAATTGAAAGACAATCTCCCCCACCACCACGCCCACGTTCATAAAGGAAATCGAGTACGCCAAACCTTAAATCATGCGGTAGATGAGTTTTTTGACATGGGGAAATTCCTCATTTTCGGTGCACTCCTAGCAAGTACGGTGCAAGTCTTGGTTTCAAGAGAAGATTTGATCCAGTTTGCTGGTGGAACTTGGACAGGCCCTCTGTCGATGATGGGCGTTTCTTACTTACTATCATTGTGTTCAGAAGCAGACGCATTTGTCGCTTCCTCGTTCGGCGGAGTGGCTACCTCCTCTTCGTTGCTTGCATTTTTAGTCTACGGTCCTATGATTGATTTAAAGAACACTCTGTTAATGCTAGCTTCGTTCCGCGCTCGCTTTGTGTTTCAATTTATCCTTATCGTAACACTTGTTATCTATATTGTAACAATGTTCTATAGTGGATTTCAGCAAGGAGGGATCTAATTGAATAGATTAACACATGGTTTGTATCGAGGCGTGTTAATGATTGGCTTCACTTTGCTTGTGTTCAAACTAATCGTAACAGGAGACATTGGGAGTTACATTGCTCCTAGAATGATGCCTTACATCTACATTGCTTTCATTATCATGTTTCTGCTCAGTCTTGTACAATTTACAAGAGTTGATGAAGAAGATGATTGCGGATGTGACCACAATCACGGCTACACGAGATCCTTCTCTCGGTCAATCGCTGTGTATATGCTGTTCCTAATTCCTCTGTTAGTAGGATTTCTATTCTCAGATTACGCATTGGGGAGTTCGCTCGCAAATCAGAAAGGATTCAAATATAATCTTCAAACGAACGTAACGAACCAATCATCGGCTGACATGTATAACGAAGTAGAAGACATCCAAGACGAGCTCCTTGTTATTGATGCGTTGGATATGTATCCGACGTTGTACAAGGTTCTATTAGAACAAAAGACCATTTCAATAGATGAAGATTCGTTCATAGGAACCATATCCGTACTTGAAGCTGACCCCGCTTCCTTTGTAGGGAAAGAGGTCGAGCTTTCCGGCTTTGTATTCAGAGAGGAAGATCTTACTAACAATGAGTTAATCGTAGGTCGATTTGGCATGACCTGCTGTGTGGCAGACTCCAGTATATTTGGGTTAATCGTCGAAGGGGAAACGTTGAATAGCTTTAAAGATGACCAATGGGTAACGGTGAAAGGGACAATTAAAGTGAAAGAATACAATGGGTGGACGTTACCTTCACTCTCTGTATCGAACATCACCCTCATTGATGAGCCCGATACCCCTTATGTCTACGAGAATTTAGAGGTAGATGACTTTCGCCACCTCTATTCAAATTGAAAGGAAGAGCGCACTATAGTGCGCTCTTCCCAGTCTTAAGAATTATTCTTACAACAGAAGTCAGGGATTATGGGTTGAATAGGAGTTGTCTGCTATATCCCACATAATTGAAAATATCATTGATAATATAAACCTCTTCCCCATCCTCTTCAACAATCAAGTCAAATCCAGATAAGTCGGATACCACCTCTTCTTTATTCTCAGCATAAAGCTCATCTGTGAAGGAAGTTTCGAAGCTTCTAAGTGAATCATCCTCCGCGGGGAAAGGTTGTTCGTACGGTTCACTTTTCTGTTTCTCTACTTTCGATTGGAGACGTTCAGGGTAACGGATTACAAATGCATAGTCCTTCTCTTGTTCATTTATGTACGACACGAGCTGGTCCGTTATTTGATATTCGAGATGAACCTCTAGATGGGAATCTTCTGTGATGCTCACGATGAAATCTCTCAATAGTATTTGATCGTGCCACTTGTCGGATTCATCTTCTTCGTTTCCCCCCGTTCCTTCTTTCCCTTCTTGTTGTTCTTCATTTACATGGTTCTCTTCAGGTGCAGGCTTCTCTTGCTCCTCATTCCGTGTGGCAGCTTGCTCTGACACACATCCGAATAGAAGAGATACACCTACTACCACTATCATTCTCTTAACCATTGGTCTTCTTCCACACCTCGTTCTTCCATCCATTTCTCTTTAGTTTAACATCTCATAGACATCGGAGTAACCGAATAGCTTGTGCATAAGAAACCCCGTCGCATTGGCAACGGGGTTGTAACTTAAGCTTCCTGTCGAAGAAGGTTTTCTTTCACCGTCTCTCGAGCACGATAGACCCGGGATTTCACCGCGGCTTGAGACAACTTCAAATGCTCTGCTATCTCGTTTTCTTTAAGGTCACGTTTGTATTTCAACAGGAAGACTTGACGTAAATTCTCACGTAGCTGACGAGCTTCAGCTTGCACTTCTGCTACCCGTAGATGGAGTTCAATTTGTCGTTGATAGTCATCCACGCAGTTAGACGATCCGTGCATATACGATTCATCAAATTCTGTAAAGACGACTTTCTGTTCTTTTCTTAATGTATCTATGGCTGTACGCTTAGCAAGCGTCTTCAGCCAAGCTCCTACTTTCCCATAATCGCTAATATAGTGAAGTTTCTTATAGGCTTTCAAGAATGAATCCTGCGTAACTTCTTCAGCAAGGTGAGCGTTCCTCATGATCGGATAAACCGATGCGTACACCTTGTCATAATAGGTTTCATAAAGTTCACTAAAGATTGTGTCCTTGCAGCGCTCATCGATCATGAGTGTCCGCCTCCTTTATTGGTTAAATGTCTCTCTGAATGTTTCGGCATCTTCACGTGAGAGACTGTAACTCCGTTCATTTTGTCCCTTATATGAGAATTGCATCATCATAGTGGGCTCTGAGAACTCACTGCGAGCAGTCTGTTGATGTTCCATGAGCCACTCAATGGCCTCTTGATCAGTCACAGTAGACTGCTCCAACCCTTCTATAGATTGGTAGTTTCCATTCATGAAGTCGTTTACTTGTGTTTCTCGGAACCCTTCCTGAAGATAGCCAATCTCTACTTCTCGTACATCGTCTACCGTCACTTTGATGGAGTCATAATTTCCATTTTCTTTCATCCACTTTGTGAATTCTTCGTATTCTTCATAGTACGTCATTTGAATATACTCTGGTTCATTGCTGTCAGGCTCACTAATCAGAAATTCCATGTTCAATCCAGAGTCTGTGAGGGAAAGCATCTCCTCATATGACAGTGATTGAATGTCTTTCTTCAACGCATCCAATCCTTGTTGAAGTTGTGATTCCTCTACGATATTTACACGCTTATCCGTTAAGTAGGATTGGAGGTTTAGTCGGTCAAATTCATCGGCCGACTTCGTAAGGATGGGAAACTCCTTCTCGAGAAACGCGTTTGACTCATAGATTGGTCGGAAGGATTGATGAAGCGGCTGGAAGGCCACTCGTTCGTATTTCCGAACCATCTTACTTCCATCCTTTAATTCATAAACAATAGAAACTGTTCTAGCTTGTTGGTCGTAGGTCTGAAGAGCATCTTTATTGTTTACAATCGCTTTATGAAGATTCGTAATTTGTTCGATGGATTCCTTACTTTGGAACATCCCAGAGCCTTCTGAGTAATAATGACTATGTTCTCTAGAATTGAGCTCGTTCTCACCCTCTAGGCTTAGGTATTCGTAGTAGTAATGGAGATAGTCACCAAAGTACACTTCTTCAACCTCTTCAAATTCTGGAACACGATCAGCATAACCAAACCCGTCTTGAAAACTCACATATAGAACCCCACTTGCTACAACGACGAAGAAGACAAATCCTTTCACATGAGGGCGTATACGCCATGTCTTCTGCAGCGTAATTTCAGCAAGAATGTAACCTATGATTGCTCCAATCACATAGCCTATAATTGCCCAGCCTACGTCATAGCCCATGATCGCTCCAAAGTAAAAGCCACCTAGTAGCGTAAAGCAAGCGGTTACTCCGTATTTGAAGACTTGGCGTAAGATTGGGAAGGCAATGGAATTCGATGCTTCCTCTAGTTTCCGAACTTTATAAGCCACATAACTAGCTCCATAAAATACGAAGATTAAGATGGCATAAATGGCCACGTGCCAGATGTATCCTTCTCGTCTTAATGTGACATTGGCAAGATCCGTAACTGGAGAGAGATACGTATACCGTTCAGTTAGTAAATAGTCGACAGAGAATCCTACTAGATAGATGTCAAGATTTAATGCGACAAGTACTGTAATTCCAAATGGGAAGACCAATAAGATAAACGTTAAAATTCCCTGAATCAAGGAAATCCCTGTCAGCATCCCAATAAAGATTCCCACAACATAGAACAGCGTTGTCATAAGGAGTGAGATGAAAAACCAATAGGCTAAATCTCCACTATCAAAGATAAAGCTTACATCCATTACTCCGGACATAATCAGAAGAATGAGTGCTGTAATCAATAGCGGAATGGCTAATAGTGTTATACCAAATAGCAGGTAATGATGAAAGAGACTCTTCCTGCTCATCGGCAAGCTGTGGATAAAGTCACTAGCACTCGTTACATGTAAATAACGAAATAAGAATACAGCCAATACCACCGGCACTCCGACAATCAACGGGTATTGAAGGACAAGTGGGCCGCTGAAGAGTCCGTCACTGTAATAGTCGAAATAAGCACTTGAGTCTTGTAACGTCATAAATATGGTCAATGGAAGGATAAAGATTAAGGCGATTAAATAGAGTGCCCCTATCCAACCGACGCTACGCAAGTTCTGCTTCCACAGTTCTTTCTTAAACGAGGATGTTATCGATGGCATAGCCTACACCTCCCATTTCATAGATAAAGATTTCTTCAAGCGTGAGTGGCAATAAATCATACAAGACCGGTTGATACGATTCAATTGCGGTTGATACGTCCTCTTCCTCACCTCGGATAATGAGGAGCTTCACGCTACCTCTCGTTTCTTCATGCAGCACATCAAGATTGTCCTTCAACCCTTCAGGCATTCCGCCCTTGAAGGCTACTTGGACTTTGTGAATATCCGACTTTAATTCATCCAAGTCACGTTGGAGGAGCATGGAGCCTTTATGTAGAATCCCGACATGATCACAAATGTCTTCTACTTCTCGTAGATTGTGAGATGAAATTAAGACGGTCATTTCACGGTCTGCCACATCTTGCACGACTAAATTTTTAATTGTGCGTCTTGTAACCGGGTCAAGCCCATCAAATGGTTCATCAAGAATTAAGATATCCGGCATGGCGGATAAGGCTAGCCAAAATCCGACCTGTCGTTGCATTCCTTTCGAGAATCGACTTACCTTCTTGTTCGTATCAAGCTTTAACATTTCTGCAAGCTTCTCATAACGTTGTTGATTCCAGTTTGGGTACAAGTCTTGGTAGAATTTCGCCAGCTGGTCTGTTGTATATTGGTTAAAGAAGTAAAGCGAATCAGGTATAAACACCATCTTCCCTTTCATCTTTACGTTCTCATAGACTGGTTCATCTCCAATGAGAACCTCTCCTTCGTCCTGACGCAAGATACCGGCAAGTATGCGCATAAGCGTTGTTTTCCCCGCTCCATTCGAACCGAGCAGTCCGTATATAGAGCCCTTCTTAACGTGGAACGTCACATCCTGGACGACTTTATCACGTTGAAAGGTCTTCGACAGATTCTTTGATTCAATCATGGTGTTCACTCCCTTCTGCTTCAATCTCTTGAATAATCTCTCGCATTTCAGATGGAGACATTCCCATATACAACGCTTCCGCTAGTAGCTTCTTCAATTCACTTCGAATCTCTTGCAACCGTGCCGTATCAACTTGCTCCACTGTATGATTCACGAAACTTCCCTTTCCCTTCACTGAATAAATATAGCCTTGCATCTCAAGTTCTCTGTAGGCTTTCTGAATGGTGTTCGGATTAATCGTTAACTGTTGGGATAATGTCCGCACAGAAGGCAGCTTCTCGTCTGGCTCCATTATGCCGCTAAAGATAAACTCTTTGAATTTCTCGACGAGTTGTTCGTAAAGTGGCTTCCGACTTCTCAAATCAAGCTCAAACATGGGTCCCCTCCAATCTTATATTGTAATCAATACGATCGCTGTATTAACTGTATTATGATATGTAGTACAGTTGGTACAGTAATTATTATATGCCTCGGAATTGTAAAACACAACCATTAATTTAATTCTTTTTCCATACGAATTACGCCTACTCTTTAAAGCAGGCGAGAGGGAGTGGGTTATAGTCAAGCAGATTAGTTTGTGAGCCATTCGCTACTAGAGGTCGTGAGGGCAACCGCGGTAAAGATTTATCCTGAAGTATAAAGAGGTAACACAACACATCATGCATATATGCACTTTGGTGAGTATTGAAAGGTGAGGACGAGGTATAAACAAAAGAGAGCCAGCCACCAATCGCTGGAGGCCGGCTCTTCTATTCATTCATTTCTAGCTTTCTGTGTATCTCGTACATTCTTCTGGACCGTAATGGCAGAGAACAGGCTCAACGTGAAGGCCATGGCGTAGAAACCTTTCTCACTTAGAATGATACTTCCTGCGTTGTACAGTCCAATCGCCATAAGCAGGATGGCAATAACAATTGCAAACCAGCTAATCCCATAATAGATAGTTGTGACTGGGTACCCTTCCTCTTTATCTCGTACAACCTTCTGAAGGGATACAGCTGCGTAAAGTCCAAATACAAGTACAGCGAAATAGTAACCTTTCTCATTCAACTGCATGGTCGCATTGAATAGGCCAATTAAATACGCAAGAACACCTATTAATAATGCCGTCCACGATGCTCCCTTGAAGGCTCCTGTAGGCTCCCCTTCTCTTCTTTCTGTCTTTATCTTCGGTTCTTCTGAGTTGTCCCGATCTAACGTTACATCACTTTGTTCTGCCACTCGATTACCCCCTTATTTATGAAAGCCCAATTAAGAGGAACAAACTTCCATCCCTCCCTACACTTATTACCATACCTATTTTATGCAGAAGATGGAAGATTCAATTTCATCCTTATCCAAAAAGTTTGGATAGACGTACGCGGGTATTTCGACACAGTGTCTGACACCCTCACTTCTACATCCAACCTGCATACGCTACTTATAAGTGTACAGACAGGCGGGATGGTTATGAGTCGAGGAGGCTTTAAGAGAGAGGGGGCATGGGTTCAGGCGGTGGGGACAGTGCTGGCTGCAATTGGCAGCACTCCTACCAAGAAGCTACCTCCACAAACGTTAAAAGACTTTAACGTCATAGGAAATACGCTTCAAGCGACAGGAAACGGACTTGCAACGATTGGGAAGGACCCGCTCAAGCTTGGAACGGTGGGCAACGAAGTACAGGCTATCGGGAACACGCTCGTCATAGCGGGTCTGATTACGAACGTAGACCAACGGACGAAAGACATCCTCAACACCCAAGGCAATCTCTTTCAAGCAACAGGTGCTGGTGTTGGGTTCGCGGACGCATGGGAACAAGACCCAAGCATCTCAAACGTCTACCTCCTCATCGGCAATCTGTTACAAGTCGTCGGAAATGGACTGCAGGCCATCTTCGGCAATGAAGAACGGACGCAAGTTCTCGATGCATTAGGAAGCTGGATCCAGGCCGTTGGTGCAGTCTTAACGGCACTCGGGGAAGAGAGAGATTATCTTAACACTGTAAGGAGACGATATTAAATTCTCTCCTCAACCTGCTCATCGCCATTAAAAAGGCTGCCCTCGTTGAGAGAGCAGCCTTCGTTCAATTTACTTAATACATTTCAGAGATTGATTTAGGTTGCATATGAAGTGCGAGGTAATCAGGACCGCCTGCTTTTGAATCGGTACCGGACATGTTGAATCCGCCGAACGGTTGGTAGCCTACGATGGCACCTGTACAGTTGCGGTTAAAGTAAAGGTTCCCGACATGGAACTCTACTTTCGCACGTTCAATATGCTCGCGATTGTCTGAGATTAAGGCACCTGTCAAGCCATACTCTGTGTTGTTCGCAACGTCTAATGCTTCATCAAAGTCCTTGACTTTCGTGAAGCAGACAACTGGTCCGAAGATTTCCTCCTGTTGCATACGGGAATTTGGATCTAAGTCAGCGAATACCGTTGGTTGTATGAAGTACCCTTTCGAATCATCTCCAGAACCACCAACCATAAGCCGTCCTTCTTCCTTCCCAACTTCCATATAGCCCATAATCTTATCAAAGGCAACCTTGTCAATGACAGGTCCCATATAGACGTTCTCTTCTGTTGCATTCCCAACAGACAGTTCCTTCGCTTTCGCAACTACACGTTCAAGCACTTCATCGTATACCGATTCGTGAGCTACGACACGCGAGCCGGAGGAACATTTCTGACCAGAGAATCCATAAGCAGATGTGAGAATGGCATCTACAGCAGTATCAAGGTTTGCTGTATCATCTACAACAACCGTGTCTTTCCCACCCATTTCAGCAATGACACGCTTCAAGTGCTGTTGGCCAGGTTGAACTTTCGATGCGCGTTCGTAAATGCGCATGCCGACATTACGTGAGCCTGTAAATGAAATAAGTGCGGTCTTTGGATGATCCACTAGGTAGTCACCAATTTCCTCGTCATCACCAGGTACAAATTGTAGGACGCCTTTCGGAAGACCTGCTTCCTCCAATACCTCTACGAATTTCGCTGCAATAACAGGACTCTTCGGTGATGGCTTCATGACGACTGTATTTCCAGTTACAAGCGGTGCGACCGTTGTTCCTGCCATAATAGCGAACGCTAAGTTCCACGGCGGAATGACTAGAGCTACACCTGTTGGAACATAGACATATTGGTTGTTTTCACCTGGGCGGCTCTCTACGTGTTTACCCTTACCTAGTTCAATCATCTGGCGCGCATAGTATTCCATAAAGTCAATAGCTTCTGCTGTATCGGCATCCGCTTCTTTCCATGGCTTCCCTACTTCATACGCTAGCCATGCAGAGAACTCGTGCTTGCGACGTCTGACAAGCGCAGCAGCTCGGAATAGTACTCCAGCGCGTGCTTCAGGAGACCATTTCTTCCAATCATTCAGCGCTTTCGATGCGGACTCAACTGCCTCATTCGCAGTTTCCTTTGTTGCTTTGGAGACCCGGCCTACAACTTCTTTCGTAAGAGCAGGATTCACGGATTCAATCTTATCCTCTGTTGAAATACGCTCTCCATCAATAAGCAAGTCATAATCCTTGCCTAGTTCTCCTTTAACAAGTCTGAGAGCAGCCTCGAATGCTTCTTTGTTTGATTGGATTGTGAAATCAGTAAACGGTTCATGACGATAGGATGTAACCATGAAATTCTCCTCTCAAGTATAAGTTTTATAGTGTAATAGCTTCAAAGAAAGCTATTTCTTAAACATTCCCCGTAATGCAAACGATACGTTAGCAGGACGCTCAGCAAGGCGTCTCATAAAGTAACCGTACCAATCCGTGCCATAAGGCATATACACTCGGACTGGATAGCCTTCTTTCACAAGTTGAACTTGCGTGTCACTCCTCATGCCATACAGCATTTGAAATTCAAACTGGTCTGTTGGAATATGATGTTCCTTAACCAAGTCTTTCGTATATTCAATAATGGCATCGTCATGGCTTGCAATAGACGTAAAATTGCCATTCAATAAATTCTTCTTAATCAGGTGTTTTAAGTTTTCGTCTACTTTATACTTCTCTTGGAAGGCCACTTCGGCTGGCTCTTTATAGGCACCTTTAACAAGTCTTAGAACAGGGTCTAGCTCATTCAACTCATCAAGGTCTCGACTGGACCGGTACAGATACGATTGTATGACGGTACCGATGTTGTCATACCTTTCTTTTAGCGCTTTATACAAATCGAGGGTTTTCCCACAACGGGATGAGTCTTCCATATCAATCGTGATAAACACATCATACTTCACCGCTTCATCCATAATCTTCAACATATTCTCCCATACAAGCTCAGCACTAATGTCGAGCCCGAGAGATGTGACCTTCACAGACATTTGGGAATTCAGATTGTGCTCACTTATCTTACGGATTGTTTGAATACTTTCCTGACAGCGAAGCTTTGCTTCTTCAGCGGAATGGATAAATTCCCCAAGGTGGTCCACCGTAACGGCAATGCCTTGACGATTCATCCCTTGAATGACCTGAATCGCCCCATCAAATGATTCTCCACCCACAATACGGTCAGCTCCAAATTTCGACCCCCAACGTTTCGCCATACGATCTAACGTTGAGTTTTTAGACAAATACAGAAAGAAATTTTTACTGATTGCATCCAAGGTATTCACACCCTTCCATTCTCTATGTGACCTTCACTTAAATGAGTATGTTGTTTCCCCTTACACTGTAATTGTACCCCTTTTTAGAAATTTCTGAAACGTTTTCCTATCACAATCATTAATGGTCACATTTGTGGTTTACCCACAATGTAAGGGGTTACAATTGTGGGTATTCATCAATAGCCGTCCACTAGAAAGAAGACGGCTTACGATAAAATATGTAGCATTTAGACATAAAGTGCGACAGGTTAAGGTTTAACATTACCCATTTGCCTGTCGCTGTTCATAAGACTCATTTGATTGTTCGGCCGGCACAGCGTCCGATAGCTTGAATACAAGAATACCTGCAATAAGAAGGATTAATCCAGCCGCCTTGTTCCACGTAAACGGGATGGAATCGAATCCAAACCAGCCGAATGTGTTCGTAAAGAACGCAGTCGTCAGTTGGGAGATGAGCACAACAGACACCGCATATGCAGGACCGATTAAACGAATCCCCATCATCAGACAAAAGACAATTCCAACTCCAAATACGCCACCAAATAGGAAAATGAGGTTAGCATCAGCAAAGTCGAATAAGCGCGCATCTTCCATCGTATAGAATACAGGGATAGAAGCTCCGAACCCCATCGCTAGGACGAGTGTCGTTGTTGCCCATGATCCAGCACGTTCACTAATCCTTGAGTTAAATACATTCTGGACACTAATAAGTATGCCAGCCACAATGGAAAGAAAGATTCCCATTATTGACCCTCCTTTCTATTCATAAATGTTGCCTTTGGCCACAACACGAAGTTTGGCGCGATCTAAAACCGTAAGCGTCCCTCGTTCTCTTCGCAGCAATCCATCAGAGACAAATCGCTCAATTACACGGTTCAAATGACGATAGCTTGTTCCAATCAAATCTGCCAATTCTTTCAAGTTAGCCGTTCTCATTTCTTCATAATACATCGTTCCAAAGCCGTCTTCTGATAAGGACAGCAAATAACTCGCCAGTCGAACATCGACGGGATACATCATATTTAAACTAGAAGCATGAGATTCTGTGTAGAATTTCTCCGTCATAATATCGAGTAGAAAGTGATAAAATTCGATGCGTTCTTGTTCATGCCGACGCAGAATTTGGAATGGGACGGCTAAGAGCAAGCTATCCATGACGCATTCCACTTCATTGAACACATCTCCACCGCGAATATACTCAAGATCCCCAATAACAGCGAACGGAGTTTTGAACCTAAGAATCAGAGACTTGCCCTCTTCTGTAGTCGTATAAATCTTTACTTTCCCCTTCACAAGAAAATACATGGAGTGAAGATGGTCTCCCTTCGCACAAATGGCTTGCCCTTTCTTCACATGTTGAAGCGTCATTGCCGCTACCGTATCTGGTGAAAAGACATCATTTAGTCCAAAGTGGTCGATATACGATTGGATTTCCATAGGTTTCACCTCTATAAATTAAATACAACAACTCCTAAGATCATCATCGACACTCCGACGAGCTGAGGCTTTGTTACGCGTACTTTCGTTTGGCCAAACCAGCCATTACTTTCTATTAAGTAAGCCGTTAATAGTTGGGAGACGAGTAGAATGGAGATTGCGAATGCAGGTCCCATCATCTTCATCGCCGTCAACTCTGCAAATACGACAATTACCCCGAACGTACCGCCAAATAAATACACTTTCGGCACTTCTTTGAAGCCTTCTTTTCGACCATCTCTCATAATGATATACATGATAATAGCAAATAGTAACCCAACAAGCTGATTGAGTGAAGTGGTCTGCCATCCACCTAACTCGTCACTTAGTCGTGCATTAAACACCCCTTGCATCGTAATACACAACCCTGCTGCAAGAGAAAATAACAACCCTTTCATGTAGAAGACCTCCTTTCCTCTACTCATTAAAACCGATGAAGAAGAAGAATGAAAGGACATATGTCCCTAATTATAAATCGGGTAAGGGGCCGGTATTGGTGGTAGGTTTGTAATGTTTCGATGGAATCCCGAATGTAGCTAAGGCATTCGCGGGTGAGATGAGCATTAATTCTGAAGGGTTTGACACATTTTCAAATCAGTCACTTCGCTCACTACAATGAAAAGAGACTGCCAAAACGGCAGCCTCTCTTATTTCATAGTATTTTTTTACTCTTCAGGAAGAAGGACAACCTTCCCTAACTTCCCGCTTTCTTTGAAATAAGCTTGTGCATCTCTTGCCTCTGATAGAGGAAATGTCTTTGCCACGGTTGGTTTTACTTTATATTGAGACACTGCTTGTAGTAGGTTCTTGAAATCTTCTCTTGTGCCAAGAACAGAGCCTAGTAAGGCAATATGGTTTAGATAGACAGCGCGGAAATCCATATTCGTCTGTTGTCCACCTGAAGACCCCGACGTACAGAAGCGTCCTCCTTTTCGAAGCACTTGTAAGGACGTATCAAAGAGAGCATCGCCAACTACATCAAGGACGACGTCCACTTTACCTACCTCTTCAAGAATGTCCTGTTGAAGGGTAGAAGATTTATAAGAGAAGACATAGTCTGCCCCAAGCTCCTTCATCTTGTCGGAAAGCTCAAGGTCCCCAACAATAGCAATCACGGTTGCCCCTCTAACTTTCGATGCAATTTGGACATTGTATGAACCCACGCCTCCATTCGCACCAGTTACCATGACGACATCTTCGCTCCCGACGTTCGATTGCTCAACCATATGCCAGGCAGTGAGCCCGCTCACAACAACAACGGCACTTTGAGTATAGTCAGGTAAAGGCATTGGATAGCATAACTCTTCTTTCCATACTACATATTCAGCATATCCGCCGTCATATTCGGAACCGATAAAGGAGAGGTCGTCTGATAAATGCTCCATACCTGCCTCTCCACTTGAAGTGAATGGAAATAAGATCACATCTTCTCCCACTTTGTGTGGTTCGACCCCTTCTCCGACTTCTACAATTTGCCCAGTGATATCTGAACCCGGAATGCGTGGAAATTGAACCCCTTCTGGTCTCCATCCAGACTCTTCTCCAGTGCCATAAGCTCCTTCGCGCATCCAGATTTCCGTATTGTTAATTCCACATGCCTTCACTTTCACGAGTACTTCCCCTGCATTAGGCGAAGGCACTTCTCGGTCTGTAACTTGTAATTGTTCGAATCCCCCATAGCCTGTTACCTCAACAGCTTTCATAACGAATATCCCACTCCTTCACTCTATGTATACTAATATCGTATCACAATTTATGGCGGACTATACGGAATCTGCCTATAGGCGTTTGGATACGAACTTGTAGGATTTATGAATGTGAAGGAGACGTATGGAAGGAATACGAACCTTTTCGTTTGAACGCTAGCACCTAAAAAAAGAAAGAGGAGATTACGTCCTCTTTCTACCGTTTAAATTGAGCCACTTGCCCATTCAGTTCTTGCGCGATTGAACTCAAGCTATCGATTGTTTCTCTCACTTGATGCACCATAGCATCTTGCTGTTGGGCACTAGCTGCCACTTCTTCTGAAGAAGCAGAAGTTTCTTCAATGACCGCCGTAATACTCTCAATCATACGCTGTACGTTCACCGTATTATCATCAATGGATTTTAAGATCTCTTTCAATTGGCCCACATCATGCTCCGTGCTTTGGACATGTTCCACAATTTGTCTTAAAGATTGTCCACCATCTTGGATGACACGCACTTGTTCTGTGAAGCGACTTTGATTGCTTTCCATCAACTGAATGGAACGGTGTGTCTCTCTTTGCGTTTCTTTAATAAGCGAAGAAATTCGTCCTGTCGCTTTCTTTGTTTCTTCTGCCAATTTCCGTACTTCTTCTGCCACTACAGAAAAGCCGAGTCCATGCTGACCTGCCCGTGCCGCTTCAATAGCTGCATTTAAGGAAAGCAAGTTTGTTTGTTCTGAAATGTCATGAATGAATTTAATAATATCGCCAATCTGATTAGAACGCTCGCCAAGTGATTGTACAGTTTCAGTTGCTTCATTGAAATCACGTACAGTTGACTGGAGACCTTGAATCCCTTCCTCAATACTTGCTTGTCCACCTTGAGCCGCAGTAGTAGAAGAGGCCGCTCCTTTTAATGTTCTGTCAGCAAGCTCATTTCCAAACGATACTTTCTGAGTAGTATCTTGAATGGCGTCGAGTATATGACCAGCTTGCACAGATTGATCCTCAACCCCATGTGCCACTTCGTCGATGGTTACAGCAATTTGTGAAGCAGACTCTCCCGTTTGAGCTGTTAAGTCAGAAAGATTCAGACTGTTGTCTTGAATCTCGTTCGCGTCTCGTTGAATAGCAGTGACAAGGGAGGAAAGCTGTACACGCATTTGTTCAAACTCATTTGCAAGCATCCCAATTTCATCTTTACGTTTAACTTCCATCGGTTGGGTTAAATCTCCGTTGGCAATCTGCTGCGCCCCCTCCCCAACAACTCGGAGGCTCTTAGTAATCCCACTCGAGATGCGATTACTTACCACGCCAACAACGATTAGCCCTCCTGCCAAAATGATTAAGGACAGAATTGTAAGTTGTTCCATGCTTTCTTCAATGTTACTCATTTCTGTTCGAAGTTCACTCTTACGACCTTCTAAATAAGCATCAAGCTCTCCATTAATGTCATTTCTTAAGTCATCAAAGCCTGCCATGTATAGATTTCCTGTATTCTGCCCACCGGAAATATACCCTTGAGCCATTTGTCTCCCATAGTTGTAGAAACGCTGGAACAAGCTGCTGCTGTTCTCGAGAAGTTGCTTATTCTCCTTGTCTGTTTCAATAGATTGCAACGTCTCCATCCGCTCTTCAAAACGCTCTGATACTTCCCTCGCTTTGTCAAACCCTTGATCGTAGCCTTGGCCGCCGCCCGTTGCACTAATTTCCGTTAGCCATTGTTGAACTTCTACCACATCAAGCTTTAACTCTTGTGATAAGAGAGCGGTTTCAATAGATTGATCCTTAATAGACTTAATGGTGTTGTTATATGTATAGATCTTACTAATTAGAAATAATTCTGTTCCCCCTAGCACGAGAAAGGCTAAAAAACTTATCAAAAACAGTTTCTTACGTATACTCATACCTCATTCCCCCATCTTCAAGCCCCGCGACCACGTGTCGCACATGGTTCATTATATTTATACTACGTGTAAAAATAGCGAAACTCAAGTAATTTTTAGAAAATTACTATAACTTTAGAATTAGATTCATAAGGAAGTCGTTCTACAAAAGAACTAGACATGGTAAAGTGGAAGTAAATAGGAAGGAGGGGGTATTGATGTCCCGTGATCAATACTTTGCGTTTCACATCGTTTCAGCCATCATGGGGGTCGTTGGACTGCTTGTCTTATTCTATAGTGGGCCTCTTTCTGGTTCATTGGCAAATTCATGGGGTGGCTATGGGGTTACTCAAGAAATTGCAGCACTTACAAGTATCATTGTGATCGGAACTGTCGCGCTTGTATCAGGAGTCATTGGGTGGTTCTGGACACTCGTTTATTTATTACCAAATACACAAGAAAAAACGCCTTCTCAGCAAGAAGACGTTCATGAACAACTATAACATTCATAGTCGAGAAGTTTACCCTTTAAGAAGCTGATGTTGTTCGTGCTGCTCTAATGGTGCGTACGAGCTGAACTAGACTATTCACTCCAATAATAATTCCCAATAATGCATAAAGCTCACCACGGTTCAGCTCATAAGGATTTAGAATGTACCCGATTGTAAGCAATACTGCAAATAATACGATAAAGGCGTGAAAGAGCCCCTTTACTTTAGCAGACAGCGGATGGTCTTTCATCCAATACCCCTTTCATCCATCTAAACTCTCAAACAACTTCATCCTACCATATTGTAGAACTCACCTACACCAAATTTATACAAAAAAGGTACAAAAGGACTTTCCATAAAGGAAAGTCCTTCTATAACTTAGTGATCTCGAAGTAAGTACAAGAGCAATGCTTTCTGAGCGTGAAGACGATTCTCCGCTTGGTCGAACACAACAGATTGTGAGCCATCCAAGACCTCTGCTTCCACTTCTTCTCCGCGGTGAGCAGGCAGGCAATGCATAAAGAGGCAATCTGGCTTTGCTAGTTTCATAGATGCTTCCGACACTTGAAAAGGTGCAAAAACCGCTTTACGAGCTTCACTTTCTTCTTCCTGCCCCATACTTGCCCACACATCCGTATAGATCGCATCGGCGCCCTGAACCGCTTCATCCTTATGGTGGGTAATAGAAACCGTTCCTCCTGAAGCATTGGCCTTCTCGATTGCACGCTGTGTAATGGATCCATTAGGTTCATAGCCATTCGGGCAAGCTATCACGACGTCCATCCCCATTAAAGCGCCTCCGAGCATAAGAGAATGGGCGACGTTGTTTCCATCACCAACATAAACAATCTTTCTCCCCTTCAAGTCATGCTTATATTCATAGATTGTGAGCAAGTCGGCAAGTGTCTGAACAGGGTGGTACAGGTCTGATAGCCCGTTAATTACGGGTACATCAGCAGCTTCTGCAAACCGCTCAATCGTTTCATGTTCATTAGTTCTAAGCATCACCGCACTGACGTAACGAGACATCACTTTCGCTGTATCTTCAATCGTCTCCCCTCGCCCTAATTGAATGTCCCTTGTAGGGAGATGAATCGCGTGCCCCCCTAGTTGAAGCATGGCCACTTCGAATGAAATTCGCGTCCTAGTTGAAGACTTCTCGAAGATCATGCCGAGAATTTGCCCCGACAAGCGGTCGTCTCCACCTTGATGCTTTAGCAAATAAGCTTTCTGTACAAGATGCTCAATTTCTTCTTCCGTCCAATTGTTAAGAGTGAGAAAATCTTTCTTTTTGACTGCGAGTTGTTTCACTCGACCCATCCCCCTTTATGTGGTGTTCTACTGCTAACCATTCTTGCATCGACTGAAGAGGTCTTGATTGCGTTTCATTCGTTATCCATTGCACTTGATCAAGATGGGTGAAGCACTGCAAGCCGTGATTGACTGCAAGTTCACGTACTAGAGAACCGAATTCGGCTTCTTTCTGTTCCATATGCGGCAAGGACAATACCGCCTGAACACGCTTTTCCGTGATGGCTTTCTTCATCATACTTGCTTCTTTCTCTATTTCTATTACAGGAACGTTATGTTTTACTAACTCTTGATAACTACCCTTTGGTGCATAGAGTGAAGTCCCTTCTCCTACGAGTCTCTCTAGATGCGGAAGGGCTTCCTCGATTTTAGAGACCGGCATAGATACCAATAACCCCAAGTCACGAGAATCAATTCCGTGAGTGGCGTATAATTGATCCATTGTTTCAGAAAGCGTGAGCGTTTCTCCAGTCGATTTCATGTTCGGTCCAACGGCGTGGTCTACCCCTTTTAGCTTTCGAGCAGAATAAATCGGACGCTTTAAGGCAACATACTCTTTCTCGGCTACAAGGCCTGTCACTGGGAATTTAGCATGTGCTGGGAGGAGCGCTTCCATTGCCCATCCAACTACATCAATTCCTGTTACTTTACTTATGACGGGTACCGTTCGTGAAGCTCGTGGATTCACTTCTAACACGTAGACCATTCCATCTTGTATCACGTACTGGATATTCATAAGTCCTTGCACACCGAGCGCTTCGGAGAGTTTTCTTGCGTACGCCACAAGCAGTTGCTGTTCCCTTTCATCAATCGTCTGAGGAGGGTAAACAGTTGTACTGTCTCCAGAATGAACACCCGCTCTTTCTAAGTGCTCCATAATGCCAGGGATGACAATTTCATTGCCGTTACAGATAACATCCACTTCACACTCTTTCCCCTCGATGAAGGAGTCGAGCAAGAGGGGCCACCACTGTTCAGAGGAGATGTGCAAAGCATCCACATATTGCTGTAACGCATACTCGGAGCTTAGAATTTGCATGTGCTGCCCACCTGTAACGTAGGATGGACGAACGAGGAGTGGATAAGCCAGCTCTTTGGCTGTGCTGACCAATTGCTCTTTGTTCCATGCACGACCACCTGGAATAGATGGAATCTCCAAGTCTTGTAGCAACGAATAGAACGCTCCCCGATCTTCCACAAGGTGGATGCTCGATACGGACGTGCCTAGAATCGGTACACCCGCTCTTTCCAGTTCACTCGCAAGGGAAATCGCACTTTGCCCACCAAATTGAACAGCAACACCTGCCACGTGTTCTTTATCAATCACAGCAAGCACATCTTCTGCGGTGAGTGGCTCAAAGTAGAGGGTATCCGCGACAGAGAAATCTGTACTTACGGTTTCTGGATTATTATTGATGACGACTGTTCGATAGCCAAGTTCCTTCGCCTTCATCGTCGCCTTCACGGATGCATAGTCAAATTCAATTCCTTGACCAATCCGGATTGGCCCTGAACCAAGAATGACAATCGCAGGCGATGAAGATTGACTTCCTTCGTGCTCCCCTAAGTAAGTGGAGTAGTAATACGGGGTCATCGCCTCAAATTCAGCGGCACATGTATCGACTTGCTTCATGCCAGGTTGAATGCGATATGCTTTCCTTAAAGAACGTATAGCTTCCTCTGACTTGTTCGTTGCTTTAGCTATCCATCCATCGCTGATGTTTAGACGTTTCGCCTTTAATAGAAGTTCTTTCGATAGCGGTTCAGAAAGGAGCAGTTGTTCAACGTTGATCACTCTCTTGATCTTGTTTAAGAACCAGTAATCGATGAACGTATACGCGTGAACATCTTCTACACTCCACCCTTCTTTAAATGCTTCGGCTATATAGAATAGGCGTTCGTCGGTCGGATGCGTTAGATTACTTACGAGCTGTTCATGGGTACAAGTTACCGGCAATCCGTCGCTTAGTGCGTACACGTGTGTCTCCATTGAGCGAATAGCTTTATTCAACGCACCTTCAAAACTACGGTCGAGCGCCATCACTTCTCCTGTTGCTTTCATTTGTGTACCTAGACTCCGCTCTCCTTCAGGGAATTTATCAAACGGAAAACGAGGCAATTTCACAACGAGATAATCAAGCGCTGGCTCAAAGGCGGCCGTTGTCGTTTCTGTAATCGGGTTCGGTATTTCAGAGAGCGCATAGCCAATTGAACACTTTGCTGCCATTCGTGCAATCGGATACCCGGTGGCCTTGGAGGCAAGAGCCGAGGAACGACTCACTCTTGGGTTCACTTCAATGATTTGATAATCGTCACTTTCTGGGTCGAGGCCGAACTGGATATTGCACCCCCCGATAACACCGAGTGCGCGAATCACTTTAATCGACACGTTGCGGAGCAGCTGATACTGGTTATCCGTTAGCGTTTGTGAAGGTGCGACAACGATTGAGTCTCCTGTGTGAATGCCAACAGGATCTACATTCTCCATGTTGCATACAATCATGCACGTGTCCTTCTCATCACGCATCACCTCGTATTCGATTTCCTTCCACCCACGCATACTCCTCTCAATAAGGACTTGAGAGATTGGAGAGAGAGACAGCCCCCGTTCGACAATGTCGGTCAGTTGATCAGCCGAGTACGCAAAGCCCCCTCCTTCTCCACCAAGCGTATACGCAGGTCGGATCATGATGGGATAGCCGATGGCAGTAGCATGTTGTAGTGCTTCCTCAAGAGTCGTTGCAATCTTGGACTCGGAAATCGGTTCTCCAATGTCTCGCATCAGCTTTCGAAACTGCTCTCGGTCCTCCCCTTGTTGAATCGATTCGACAGATGTACCCAATACTTCAATACCAAGTCGCTCGAATACACCATCCTCATATAGATTGATTGTTAAATTGAGTCCCGTTTGTCCACCGAGAGACCCAATGACTCCGTCTGGTTGTTCCTTCTCGAGAATCCTTGTTACATTCTCTACCGTCATGGGTTCCATATACACTACATCAGCAATCGATTCATCGGTCATTATGGTGGCTGGGTTATGATTGATGAGGACAACTTCAATTCCTTCTTCCTTCAACGCAAGGCATGCTTGCGTCCCAGCGTAATCAAATTCTGCGGCCTGCCCAATGACAATTGGTCCAGAACCGAATATAGCCACTTTTTTCAGCTCTTTACGGTATGGCATAGTACGACGACTCTCCCTTTTGCAGCATGTCAGTGAATCCGTTGAATAGGTGGGACGTATCTGTTGGTCCTGCGTGGGCCTCTGGATGGAACTGTACAGAGGTAATCGGTTTGTACCGATGCTTCATCCCTTCAATAGAACCATCGTGGAGGTGCACAAAGTGTGAGTGAAATGGAGTCCCAGCTAACGTTTCTGGCACAATTTCGTAGCCATGGTTCTGAGCGGTCATCCACACTTTCCCAGTCTCGAGTTCTTGGACAGGATGATTTGACCCACGATGTCCGAATGATAACTTTCTCGTCTTCGCCCCATATGCCAATCCTAGCAATTGATGACCAAGGCAAATCCCGAATGTTGGGTAATCCTCTACAAGGTTACGAATCGTTGAGAATAAGAAAGATAACTCTTGCGGGTCTCCAGGTCCATTACTTAGTACAAGCCCATCTGGACATAAGGCACGAATGTCCGCTTCGCTCGTATCGTAAGGCACGACCGTCACCTTCAGACGAGACTGTTGAAGCAAATGTAGAATTGACTTCTTACAGCCGAAATCAAGTACGACGACGTGAGCGCCATCACCCTCGTAATGCTGGTACGACGTGGTTGAGACATCATGAACAAGAGAAGATTGATCCTTCCATTCATAAGTTGATGCTTGAAGAGGTTTCTCGAGAAGTAGCTTCCCTTTCATGACACCATGGTCCCGAATGTGCTTCACGAGCACTCGCGTATCCACTCCAGTCAATGTTGGAATTCCGTTCGACAACAGGTAATTAGTAAACGTATTTGTAGATCGGAAGTGACTTGGCTCGATGCATTGTTCTCCTGTAATGACCCCATTCAAGAACAATCGCTCACTTTCCTTATCCTGTTGGTTGACCCCGTAATTTCCGATTTGAGGGTAGCAGAAGACAAGAATCTGACCAGCGTAGGACGGGTCTGTCACAATCTCTTGATAGCCTGTCATGCTCGTGTTAAAGACAACCTCCCCTTCACCTTCTAATGCCTCTGTCGGAAACCACCCAGGAAAAACGACGCCATCTTCTAAAAGTAAGTAGCCTTCTTTCATGACGAAACCTCCTCAAGTACGTGTGCGAATCCTTCGATGAACCGCTTCACTTCTTTCTTCTTCACATTGAGTGGGGGCAATACACGAATGACGGTAGGTCCCGCAGTTAAGACGAGGATACCTCGGTCTCGTAGCTTCTGAACGTAAAGAGATGCATCTTCAACTTGTATGCCCACGATAAGACCACGACTTCTGACTTCTTGAATCTCGTCATACGTACTGGAAAGTTCCAATAATTCGTTGACGAGTTGCTCTCCTGCTCGCTTACCATGGGCAAGTGTTTTCTCCACTTCTTCAACCGTTGCAAGCGCGGCAGATGAAGCAAGAGGATTGCCGCCGAATGTACTCCCGTGATCACCAGGGGTATATGCGGTGGACACGGCATGCTTCGCCAACATCGCTCCAATCGGAACGCCTGAGCCGAGGCCTTTGGCAAGCGTGATGACGTCTGGTTCAATGTCATACTGCTCATAGGAGAATAAGGTCCCTGTTCTTCCGATTCCAGTCTGCACCTCATCGACTACGAGAAGAATCTCTAATGTCTTACACAGTTCTACTAGCTTGTCGACCCATACCTGTTCGGCTGGTCGCACGCCACCTTCCCCTTGAACAAGCTCAAGCATAACCGCTCCAGGTTGGATGTCCTCCAACTGGTCCAATGCTTCCACCTCATTAAAGGGCAAATATACAAATCCATCTAGCATCGTTCCAAATGACTCCTGCAATTTAGGCTGACCCGTCGCAGCGAGTGCCCCGAGCGTACGACCGTGAAACGATTGACGAAACGTAACGATGGTATCCTTTCCAGTCGCCTTTCGAACCAATTTAATGGCCGCTTCATTTGCTTCAGTCCCACTGTTACAGAAGAAGACTTCATCTAGAACGCTGTGGGAGGTTAACCACTGAGCTAGTTTCTCCTGTATGGGAATGTGAAATAAATTGGAACAATGCCAAAGCTGGTCTAATTGCTGTTGCAAGGCCTGTTTCACCCGTGGAGGCTGATGACCCAAGTTGCACGTTGCGATTCCTGATGTGAAATCTAAATAGGACGTCCCCAATTCATCGTACACATAGCTTCCTTCCCCTTTGACAATCGTTAACGGGAAACGATTGTAGGTCTTCATGATGCTACTTTGCTCCGTTTGAAGCATGGATGCCACTTCCTTTCTCCCTAATGGTTGTTCCAATAGACTCACCGCTCAGGCTTCTACTCAATCCATTCCGCTCAAGACCATTTAAGATGATTGCCCGTTTCACTCCTTTTCTAATGGCTCGGCATGCGCCTTTCACCTTCGGGATCATGCCACCAGCGATCACACCACTTTCAATTAAGGCATCAATGTCTTCTAACGAAACAGCATCATAAATAGAAGAACCAATCCCACTGCTATAAATTCCAGGCACATCACTAATTAAGAACAACTCAGCAGAGAGCTCGGCAGCAATGGCAGCGGCTGCTTCATCTCCATTTATATTGAGCGTTTCGCCTCCTTCATCTATTCCTAAAGGTGAAACCACCGGAATATACCCTGCTCCACATAGTGTCTTAAGCAACTGAGCGTCGACCTGTTCGACTTCCCCAACATATCCGAAGTCCTCATTGTAGATTCGGCAAGTTAATAGTTTGGCGTCCACCCCGCTAATTCCTACAGCTAGCCCATTCGCAGCTTGGAGTTGTTTCACGACGAATTTATTGACCTTCCCACTTAACACCATTTCCACCGTGTTAACCATGCCCTTCGTCGTAACGCGCACTCCATCTGTAAAGACCGTCTCATGCTGTAGAACCTGAAGCATGCTCGTGATGGCAGGGCCACCGCCATGAACGATAATCGGATAAGCATCTTGTGAAAGCTGAACCACCTCTTCGAAAAAGGATTGAGGGAGCTGGTCGAGCATACTTCCTCCAACCTTCAACACAACATAGTGCACATTACTCCCCCCTTATGTGCGATAGGAAGCATTAATCCGCACGTACTCATATGATAAATCGCACCCCCAAGCCAAAGCGCAATGCTCCCCATTTCCTAATTGAATTTCAATCTTAATGGTTTCTTCACTTAGATAAGCACTTAACTCTGCATCATCACAGCCTGTTGGTCTTCCATCTTTAACAACCACATAAGGTCCAAGCTTGATTGTGAGCAATTCCTCTCTAATGGACTCTCCGCTATATCCAAGTGCACAGATAATCCTTCCCCAATTGGCGTCTTCCCCATGAATGGCTGTCTTGACAAGGGATGAGCCTACCACAGCTTTGGCCATTACCGCTGCACTATTCTCTGTACGAGCTCCACTCACTTCTACCTCTACAAGCTTCGTTGCGCCTTCTCCGTCACGTGCAATCATTTTCGCAAGCTCTACACAGACATATTCAAGCCCGTTACAAAACGCTTCATAATCAGGGTGGGATGGTGTCAGTGGGTCATGATTCACTTCCCCGTTAGCCATGAGTAGGACCATATCATTTGTGCTCGTGTCTCCGTCTACCGTAATGCGATTAAACGTCTTGTCGGTTACAGTGTGGAGCGCCTGTTGCAGCTCGTACTGATTGACTATTGCATCCGTAGTAATAAACCCAAGCATTGTCGCCATATTCGGTTTAATCATGCCTGACCCCTTCGCCACCCCGCCAATCGTTACAACCTCACCATCAACCTCACATTGGACTGCTACTTCTTTCGTAGTTGTATCCGTAGTGAGAATCGCTTCTCCAAAATCCTTTGCAGTAGAGTTAGGCATATAATTCGGGATCTGCCAGATAGCTTCGTGAATCGTCTCCATTGGCAAGTACTCCCCAATGACCCCTGTTGATGTAACCGCAACTTCCGTATCGGAAACGTCTAACACCTCAGCGAATTGCTTTCGCATCGCTAACGCATCGTTCCTTCCTCTTTCCCCCGTGAACGCATTGGCGTTGGCAGAATTGACGATGACGCCTTGTAGGTGACCATTCTTTAAGCTTTCTTGCGTAACCTTTAACGGTGGTGCTTGAAAGCTATTGACGGTAAATACACCAGCAGCTGCTGCAGGTTTCGAGGAAACAATCCACCCTATATCTTTCCGCTTTCGCTTTAAACCACAATGAAATCCTCCAGCCTTGAATCCTTTAGGAGAATCAACTGAGCCTCCCTCGACGACGACAATGGACGTGTCTTCAATTATTGAAGAATTCACATGCTCATCCCTTTCACACATTTATTAAGGAAAGACTGGCGTTAGTACCAAACCTGTCTTTTCCGGAAACCCAAAACGGACATTCATGTTCTGAACAGCCTGCCCCGCTGCGCCTTTCATTAAATTATCGATGCACGAGACGATGGTGATTCGCTTTGTCCGGTGGTCGACAGATAGGCCAATATCACAATAATTGGTGCCAGCTACCCCTTTCGGCGTTGGGAACGTGCCTTCCGAGAAAATACGAACGAACGGATGATTCTCATAATAGGCTTCGTATAACGCGATTATCTCAGCAGTAGAGTGACTCTCCTTCATCCCCACATACAGCGTACACATCATTCCTCGTGTAAGTGGGATGAGATGAGTTGTGAATGAGACCCTCGTCTCCTTCTTCACAAGTTCACTTAGTACCTGTTCGATCTCCGGAATGTGCTGATGCTCATTCACTTTGTAGGCTGATATATTTTCGTTCACCTCGGCGAAGTGTGTCCCTAACCCCACTTTTCTCCCAGCGCCAGATACGCCAGATTTCCCATCAATGATAATTGAGTTTCTAGAAAGCCATTTCTCCTTCATGATCGGCAACAGTCCGAGTAGCGTTGCCGTCGGATAACATCCAGGATTCGCAATGATATTCGCATGCTCAATCTGCTCTGGATTCAATTCCGTCAATCCATAAACCGCTTCTCTTAACAGTTCAGACGATGGTGATGCATGATTATACCATTCCTCGAAGACCGCTCCATCTCGCAACCGGAATCCTCCGGACAAATCAATACAAGGAACACCAAGCCCATGAAACGTTGGTATGTATGTCGCACTGACGTCTGCAGGCGTTGCAAAAAAGATGAGATCCACACCTTCAGCTACTTCAAGAGCGTCTAACTCTACGAAGCTTGGAAGTTCGACTTGATTTAAATGAGGAAATACGGATGATAGCTCTTGCCCTGCATAAGATGGAGATACCACTTTCTCGATTTCTACGTACGGATGCATAAGCAATAGTCGAATTAACTCCAACCCACCGTATCCACTTCCTCCCAAAATCCCTACCTTCATAGTTCAACTCCCCTCCCCGGTTATTGAATTATTATACATAATATATAATATTTATACAATTAGTTCCTGTATATTTATTTGATTTTTTAAACAATTTCACTTTAGGTTGCAGTTTCGAACATCCATCAAATAAAAAAACCTAGCCTTCTGTTAGGAAGGTTAGGTTAGAGGACTCAAATTCTTATGTTTATTCAATGCAAATGAGAAATATCGCAAGGAACCGATATAAACTCGGACAACCTGAACAGGCAGTTCCGGAAAGTGATTGTGAATGTATTGAAGGGCTCTTGATTTGATTGTAGGAGCCATCGTTTCAAGGATTTCATCTTCTAATTCCTTTCGGTTCAGATAGAGCCACACCTCATACCTGCCTAGATCCGAACGGACTTCGTGTTTCATTATTATGCTCATGCTTCTCCTCCTATGGTGTGGGGTTGTCCTAGTTATACCCGCTCACCTTACCGTTCATTCCTCGAATTATGTATTGCCTAAAGGGGAATGAAAGGGCGTTTAGGAAGACCCATTTCAGGATACATTCTAGGTAAGTAACTTTATTTAAAGGAGGCTCTACTATGTCAGCCTATTCTATAGAAGTCGTAAACCAACAACTTGCAGACTTCCCGATGTGGGAATCATTGGAGGGCGTTTCAATTCAGCGCATCTACGAATTCGATTCGTACATGGACGGGATTCATTTCGTTTCGAAAGTCGGCGAAGAAGCCGAACAGATGGACCATCACCCATTCATTGAAATCGATTATAAGAAGGTGACCATCTCGTTAACCACGCATGATGTAGGTGGCTTAACAGACCGTGATTTTAGAGCAGCACGCTCATTTGAACAAGCCTATCAAAGCATGTAAAGAAGCACCCGACCAGTTCCAACTGGCGGGTGCTTATTCGTTAGACCTTCTTAATCAGTAAGTACATAAAATAAGGGGCTCCAATAAGAGCCGACATGATACCAGCTGGAATTCCGTCCGGGTCCACCAGGTTTCGGCCAACAGTGTCAGCCAATAATAAGAGACCCCCACCAAGCACGAGTGCCAGCGGAAGGAAGAGCTGATGCCTAGGGCCAATGAGCGCCTTAGCTAAGTGTGGTGCCATGAGGCCAATGAACGCAATCCCTCCACTAACCGATACCGCAGAAGCAGCAAGCGCTACTGCTGCTAACAATAGAATCGCTCGCTCTTTCTCCAATGGTACTCCTACACCTGTTGCTACTGGATCGCTAACGTTCAACAAATTTAACGTATTCGCTTTGTAGAATGCATACGGAATAAGAACGATTAACCAAGGCAGGAGGGCCAAGATAAACGGCCAATCTGTCCCCCATATGTTCCCAGCAAGCCAATTCGCAATAAAGTCTACCTTCTCACGACGAGCTGAGGTCATGATAACGACCATCAATCCAGAGAGCGCCATTGAGAATCCAACCCCAACAAGAATTAAACGGACGGTATGAAGCCCTTCCTTTCTTCTATACGCAAAGAAGTAGATGAGCAAGGAAGTAACGAGTGCTCCACCGAATGCAGCAAGTGGCAGAAGGTAAACAAATGAACCTGGCTCAATCGGTGCGAAGAGGAAAAACAACGCAACAGCAACTCCTGCCCCTGAGTTGATTCCAATAATACCTGGCTCCGCCAAGTCATTACGCGTAACGGTTTGTAGAATAGCCCCTGATAACGCCAACGCAATTCCCGATAAGAAAGTCACGATAATTCGTGGAAGCCGGAGAGAGAAGAGAACAAACTCTTCTTTGAAGGTTCCTTCTCCCATAATGGTGGGAAGAATTCGATTATAGGATACGGACGCATCTCCTAATCCAAAACTTATGAACGCAACAATCACTGAAAGGGCTATAAAAAGGAATAATAAGCCCCGCTGTTTTCGATACACTTTCGGTTGTATCATGAGAATGCTCTCCCTCCCTTCTGGACGACATAAAGAAAGAATGGCAGTCCCACGACGGCGACAACCGCAACAACGGGTGTCTCATAAGGAGCCTGTAGCGTTCTAGCAACGGTATCAGCCGCGACCATAAAGATGCTTCCTACAACAGCGGACATGGGAAGCACAAAGCGATAGTCGGTCCCAACAATCCCTCTCACGATATGGGGAATCATAAGACCGATAAACGCTAAATTCCCAACCAGGGATACCGCTGCTCCGGCTAGCAGGATAATAACACCGAATAGAATAAGCTTTACAACAACAATATTCTGGCCTAATCCTACGGCAACATCTTCATTTAGACTAAGCACCGTTAATTGTTTAGCGAGTAGGATGGCAACGAACGTGCCGATGAGAATGACAGGCGTGATGATCTGAATTTGACTCCAGGTCGTCCCAATCATTCCTCCAGATGTCCACATAGAGACATCTTTCGAGATTTCAAATGTGATCCCAATTCCCTCAGCAATTGCATTTAGAAATGCCGTAATGGCAGCACCAGCTAACACAATGCGAAATGGAGAGAACCCCCCTCTTTTCGAAGAGCCGATTCCAACGACTAACAATGTTCCAATTGCCGCTCCAATAAAGCAAGCGAACATGATTCCTATGTAATTTGCTGCAGGTATGAACGCAACGGTAACAGCAAGAGCGGCATTCGCCCCTGCTGTCAATCCGAGAAGACCAGGGTCCGCTAATGGATTCCGCGTCAACCCTTGCATAATTGCCCCAGAAACCCCTAGTGCTGCTCCCACAAGTACAGCCGCGGTTTCTCTCGGTAGCCTTAACTCTCGAATAATCGTTGCTTCTTGTGAACCATCTGCCGATGTGATTGCACTCCAAACATCTTGTATCGTCGTGTCACGTGCCCCAACCACGATGGCTACGATAAACACAGCAACGAGACAAATGATACTCATTAGAAACTTCCAGCTAAATGAAATGTTCTGTTCGCCTGTTCTCCTCATAAACCGTCAACTTTCTACTGTATAGTTTCGTTTATTCGCCTAAGAATTGTTCTTTAAAGAAATCAAGCTGATAGTCAAGCGTTAATGGGTCGTTGAAGTAGAATGCATTGGCATTTACCTTCATGACTTGATCTTGTTCAACAGCAGGAATGTTCTGATACGTTTCAGACTCAAGGAACGAGTTATCCTGGTCATCAAAGGCACTCACAACAAGATAGTCGCCCGCGAACTCAGGAACTGCTTCAAGCGACAACGCGTGGTAACCTGCTTCAAGTGCGGTTTCCTTTACCTTCTCAGGCATAGCTAGACCCATCTCTTGATAAAGGATCTCCGTTCCACGTCCCCAGTTGTCGCCATACACGTAAAACTGCTTGTCATATTTCTCAATGACAGAAACGGTTGTATCTTCACCAATCTTTTCTTTAATTTCTTCGCCTGCTGTTTCAGCTTCATCTTTGAAGTTCTGAACCCACTCTTTGGCTTCCTCTTCTTTGTTTAATAGCTTTCCAATTTCAATGTGTTGCTCAAGGTAACCGACTTTGCCATACGTGTATGTAACCGTTGGCGCAATTTCTTTAAGCTTGTCTACATTCTTAATGTTGGATAGTCCCACGATTAAGTCTGGCTCAAGCTCAATAATTTTCTCGATGCTGCTATCTGACACTTCTTCAACATCCTGTAGTTCTTCTTCCCAACGAGGGTTGTTCTTCGACCATGCATCCACACCGACGACATTTGTATCTAAAGCCATGACGTTCCCAGCGAATGAGGAAAGCACGACAACACGCTCAGGGTTTGCTGGCACTTCAACTGGCCCATTCTCAGATTCATACGTTCTCATTTCATTTGAGTTGGAATCAGTTTGACCTTTCTCGTCATCGTTTCCTCCACAGGCACTAAGAATGAGCAGTAGTAGCAGCAATGGCATGATAAGCTTCTTCATCTTCTAATTCCCCTTTAAGTAAGTTGTATGTTAAACACATAGGCTTCCCTGTTCTCGGGTCTCTTCCAATCAAGGCATCAATTTGAAACACTCGGCGAAGGACATCATTCTGAATAACCTCTTCATTGGAACCAGCTTTCACAATCTCACCTTGTTTCAGTGCAATCATGTAATCCGCAAAGCGAGCCGCTTGGTTCAAGTCATGAAGAACCATCACGATGGTGCGCCCTTCTTCCTCATTCAGTCGCTGAAGCAATTCCAACACTTCTAGCTGATGAGCCATATCTAAATAGGTCGTCGGCTCATCAAGGAAGATCATCTCTGTATCCTGGGCAAGTGCCATTGCAATCCACACGCGTTGACGTTGTCCGCCTGATAATGAATCGATTGCTTGATAACGGAACGCATCCGTACCTGTCACTTCAAGGGCCCAGTCAATCATCTCTTTATCTTCCTTCGATAGACGTCCAAAGCTCTTCTGATAAGGAAAGCGACCGTAAGAAACCAATTCTCCAACCGTCAATCCTGTGGCGGACTCTGGGGTTTGTGGGAGAATGGCCATTTTCTTCGCAAGCGCTTTCGTATCTTCCTTTACGATTCGTTCCCCGTCTAACAATATGGAGCCAGATTGATGTGGAATAATACGCGTCATCGCTTTCAATAAGGTAGACTTTCCACACCCATTTGACCCGATGATTGTCGTAATCTTTCCGTCTGGTATGAAGAGATCTAAATTCTTGATGATTTGTCGTTCACCATAGCCAACTTGAAGTTGATTGGTTTGTAGTCGGACCATGTTCAGGAAGCCTCCTAAAAAAATTTCTCAAAACCGTTGATAATGATTATCAATAGCGTTTACAATATAAACTATAAGACCTACGGAATGTTATTGTCAATCATTTATTGAACACGAACCATATAGGAGGAGAATTAGATGGCCAACCATGAACTGTTCGACGTCACGATTATTGGAGGAGGACCTGCTGGGCTTTATTCAGCCTTTTACAGTGGGCTTCGTGAAATGAAAACAAAGATTGTGGAATATCAACCAGAATTAGGCGGGAAAGTTCAAATCTACCCTGAGAAAATGGTGTGGGATGTTGGTGGCTTGCTCCCTACTCCTGGCGCTCAATTAAGGGAACAATTGGTGCAACAAGGCCTCACGTTTAATCCAGATGTCGTGGTAAATGAAAAGATTACTTCTATTGATAAGGATGAAGTCGGGAATTTCGTTCTACATAGCGCTTCAGGACGAAAGCATTACTCAAAGACGGTCATTGTGGCAACAGGAAGCGGAATCTTAAAGCCTCAGAAATTGAATATTGAAGGAGCAGAACGCTTCGAAGTGTCGAACCTCCATTACACGATTAAATCCTTAGCACGCTTTAAAGATAAGACGGTCGTCATTTCTGGCGGCGGTAACTCTGCTATCGATTGGGCGAATGAGCTTGAAGGAATCGCGAAGCAGGTGTATCTGACTTATCGTAAAGGCGACCTGAAAGGACATGAAGCACAAATCAGCCAACTGCACGAAAGTTCCGTTACATGTCTACCTTATACACAGGTGACTAAACTATTAGCTAAAAAGGACGCTTCTTGCATTGAGTATGTAGAGCTCAACCATTCTGAAACCGGGGAATCGCAAACGGTAGCCATCGATGAAATGGTCATCAATCATGGCTTTGATCGCGATGCATCCCTACTTGAGAATAGTCTTCTTGATCTGCAACTGATTCAAGATACATTTATTGAAGGAACAGCCTTGAGCGAATCTTCCGTAGACGGCATTTACGCAGCAGGAGATATCCTGATGCACGAAGGGAAGTTGAACTTAATTGCAGGCGCTTTCCAAGACGCCGCAAATGCTGTCAATCGAGCGAAAACGTATATCGATCCAACTGCTCAAAAAGCCGGCTTAGTCTCCTCCCACAACGACGTCTTTAAAGAGCGTAACAAGAAGCTCGTTCAAGAAATGATACGATAACACAAATAAGAGCAACCTCTTTAAAGAGGTTGCTCTTTATGTATAGTTCGTAAATTGAAACAGACTCAGCTTCTGAAGATATAGTAAGGAACGGCCTTTTCCACACCAAGTTTCTCAGAACATACTTGTAAAGAAATCATGCTGTTGTGATTTCTCTCAACAGCATAACCCTACCATTATTCCTCTTCTTCCCCATCCAACACATCAATCAGATAGAAACGCTCTTTGAAGGCACCCTTCTCTTCCACTTTGTTTCTTCTCATTTCTTCTAGTTGCTTTAGAGATGATCCTTTCAAGTCTGCTAATGCTTTCACCACTTCAAGCACGTCTGAAAGTTCTTCAAGCGTACTTTCGTTATCTTCTGCAGAAATTACTTCTTCCACTTCTTCTTGAAGTTTCTTATGTAACGCATCTTCAAACGCTCCGTCCTCTAACACTTGAAATTCAAACTCGTTTCCCGATTTTTGAATGTCATCTAAGATTCCGTCACGCACTAATTTATTGTAGACAGTCATCGTATCCGTCCCTTCTGTAGTTGTCGTTCGCTTTCACTATACTAAACGTTGCAACGATGTACAAACAAACTGAGAGCCCATCAATCTGTTTCACCCCTCAACCTCGTGGAATACACCTAGGACACAATAGTTATAAGGAGTGGACAACATGTCAACTTATGCAAAACAACTCGTAGACGATTACCGTCGTGGGGTACAATTATTCTCAGAGAAAATGCCAGAGATTGCTCGTCAATACAACGAATTTACGAAAGTTAGCTTTCAAGAAGGCGTGTTACAGAAGAAATACAAGCATTTAACTGCGCTCGCCATTAGCATCAAAGAACAAGATGAAACGTGCATAACGTATCATACACACCAATGTGTAGAACTAGGTTGTACAGATGATGAGATTCATGAAATTCTAGGTGTCGCCGCTGCATTTGGTGGTGGTGAAGCGATGAGTAAGGCCGTTACTACGGCGCTCGAAGCTGTTGAAGAATTTAGAGGATAACGTAACGTAGACCCATCATACTGATGGTGGGCTTTCTATTTATTGCAAATTTCGATGAATTCGATTGAAGATTCGAATTAGACTGGGTCAACATTCATGATATACTCCTCAGAAAGGAGTGGTTCGTTATGAAGATTGCATTCGTATTAGGAAGTTCACGACAGAACGGAAATTCTGAGTGGCTTGGACATCAGGTATTAGAAGGGTTGGATTATACAATGATCCGACTAACTGATTACAACATCCATCCCATTACCGACCAACGTCATGACCAGGCTGGCTTTCAACCAGTTGAGGATGATTATGAGAACGTATTGAATCTCTTCTTGCAACATGACGTCATCGTATTCGCTAGCCCTTCTTACTGGTTCGGCATGTCTGCCCAACTAAAGGCTTTCTTCGATCGCTGGTCCCAATATCTTCGTGACCCGCGTTATGACCTGAAAGCAGAACTGAGCCAAAAAGAAGCTTATGTCCTTATTACGGGTGGCTCTAACCCGAAGATTACCGCCTTGCCTCTCGTTCAACAATTTCATTACATCTTTGACTTTGTTGGGATGAAGATGAGCGGTTCACTTATCGGGCATGCCGTTAAGCCAGGTGAGATTCAAGATGATACTGAAGCGATCGCGGTCGCGAAACAATGGAACCATCAACTAAAGCAAAAAGGAAATGCATAAAGAGGACGATTAACTCGTCCTCTTTCCGTGTTTAACCTCAATCATTCATTTCTCGTCGTTATTCCTTTATAAGAGACGTTTCTCCCATCAACAGTTGTTCACATAACAGTTTATTCAAGTTGCCCAAATCTCTCATTTCATCTGTTGCCCCTTCCTCCATTGCATTCAATAGGTTCGAGCATTCCAAACAAATTTGAAAACAAGCTTGACTGATTTCCTCTGCAATAGGGGAGCCATTTTCTACAGTAGTTGCTGCGTGGTTGTAGGCTTCCTTACTCTTCTTCACTAATCGAATAGCCGTAAGGGTTTGTAATGATTGGTCGTTCTCTTGAAGCTCCAAGGAAACACCTCCTAATTTTTTACACAAAAAAAGCCAAAAAAGTACAGACCTGTCGTGCAGGCGTACTTTTTTGGCTTATGTCTGGCTTTATCATCCAGTTCATTCCTACCAAAGGAATTATATGTTTGTTGAGTTATAAAGAATGATTGATGTAAACAAATATGGACGAAGAGCGTAATATCTCTTTGTCCATACTTACTATAACACTGTAAAGCTGAAATGAAAAGATTGAGAGATCCTTCTTTCCAATACAATAGTTGTAAAAAAGTAGCGTTCTCATTGATTATTAATGGTAAAATTTAGGTATTAAACTCAAGTGGAGGGGTTCCATGAATAACCTAACAAAGCTCTTAATTACATGTACGTCTACAATTGTCCTTATTACGGGTTGTCACTCCGAAGCATCGACACACGTAGAGATAAAGATGGAAATGAAGAGTGAAGAAGAACAAATCCACATGTTAGAGACATACACATTTGATGATTATAAAAGGCTTCTCGATGAAGCTTTATCTCAAGCAACCAATATGAACCCTGATGCTCACCTAGAGAAATGGGTAATACGGACAATCGTCGAAGACAAGCTTTACTATGTATCTGATTTAACAGATAAACAAATAGAGCACCTTTCCGAACAAGCAATGAAAGAAGACCAACTATGGAAGACAATCGCAAGAGAAGATTATAACATTACTGTAACGGACAAAGAAATTGAAGAGTATATCCGTAATGGTCCTGATACGAGTGACTTCCCACAACACTTGGCTTATGCAGAGGCGTTAGGTCTGACGCTAGAAGAACTAAATCACGAGTTTGATCGAGATCTTTATGAGAAGAACGTCATGTGGTTAAAGTTAAAACCCAAACTAGCAAAGAAATACGGTATTACAGAGAACAATGCACAGGTTGAAAAGTATGAAGAGGAAGTGCAAGAACGTCTTAACAAAGGGTAGTTCTTTCAATTTATATTCTTAAAGGAAATTACGTAAAGACACAACGTGGTAACTACTCTTAGCCGTTTCAATCAAGTTGAGTTTGTTACACTCCTCTTAAACAAGGCTTTGAACAAGGTTGATGGTAATGAGTAACGCAGATAAAGAACCAGCAGAAAGAAAGGTAACCATTCTCCACCAATTTACCTCTTTAGAAGGTTTTACTGCCTCTCTAGATACTAAAACCCATAGGAAGATTGAACACATACATAATAGAAACATAGCCTCATTAGGCATCTCCTAACCTCCAATCCTGTATACGTTATTGGAAAGTACGTCCTCTTTCAAGATTGGATGAACCGAATGTAGCTTTCATTTATTCTTTCGGCATTGAGTAGGTTAGGGAACTTCCTTCCTCAATCTTCCTAACCATCTCTTTGAGAATTTCTTTCGCACGAGCATTCGACTCATATTTCCCTAGTACTCCACTCCAATCGGTAAAGAAACTTCTACCCATAACCCCTTCAATATCTTTTCCTTTAACTACAACCTGTTTAACATTCATCAAACTCTTCTCATTCTGCGTAAGTACCCATAGCATATGTTATCCCCCCTTCCTACTAACGACTACGGAGTTCTTTATATACTTGACGTTTCGTTTATGAATACAACCACCTCACCCAAACTACTTTCTATATGTATTTGGAAAACCCTTCAATAAATAAAGCACCCTCATGCTTGAGAGTTCAGCGAAATAGGTTGTAATTTGATTTCAACAGTCAATAGAATTTCAGTAAGCTACTACACCTGTTCTGATACCTTATAGATTAAACCGAATGCTGCACAACCTAAATTTTACATTTAGGTCTTTATTAATATAAAGAATTCAAGTAACATCATATAATGTTATTATTGGATACTATTGTTTAAGGAGGTGCCTTTCATTGGTCAAGAACCTACCCTTGTTGATCGCAATGCAAATGATAGGTTGCAGTACGCTAGTAATTGCTTCACAAATGAATTCACCGCAATTATTGAAATCGTTTCTACTAATTGCTAGTACTGTTTTAAATGTATGGAGTATGATTGGTTTAATCTTGCATGTAGGTATACAAAATGTTAGCAATAAAGAGTTATAGTCAATTTCTCTGTGCTAGCTAATAATGATGGGAAAAAGCTAGGGGGGCTTTGTAGGAAGCGATAACTCCCCCTTGCTTTTCTACTGATTTAGATTTATTCAAGCACTACTACTCGCTCTCAACTTGGTAGCCCTTGTGTGTTCTTTTCAACAGAAACCTCTCACTCCTTAAAGGCCGCTTCCCCATTGCATAGGATTAGGACCAGCCCATCCTCAATAATAGAACAAAACAAAAAAGGCACTGGATTCTTATCCAATGCCTTTCTCTACTTACTATAAGACGAACGTTACATCGCTGACTTCGTTGCTTCAGATTGAACGGGGTTCCCCTGGGATCCCGGCTTGACGAGCCAATTGCTTCTGAAAGCAATCGCGAATACAAGTCCAAGTGTTCCTAGTAGGATGGATGTAAACATCCAGCCTGCTCCTGCGCCCGCCATCATAGCAATTGGTCCGAACGTAACAATTGCGACTTCTACAGGCACCATGGCAATGTAGCCTAGTGCGTAATCATCAAGCGTTGTGCTCTTAGAATCTGGGTCTGCGACACGTAGAAGCGCCATTCCCATAGCAACCGTGCCGGTGCTCCAGCCCCAACCAAAGATTGCATTCTCAAATACGTGCTTCTTGAAGATTCTTGGTGCTACAAAGTTGTAGATCAAGAATGCCCATACGATTCCGAATAGTAGTAGTGCGATTAGTGGAACTGCATAATCCAACACAACAGATAGATTGATAGAGGCAATTCCGAACGCAACAAGTAAATCTGTTGCTGTGCTGCCAATGCGGTCCATGACACGCTTATCTACATATTCAGCTCCGCCTGTCTTACGAAGGATAAACTGGAACAAGATCCCGATTACGAAGGCTAAGCTTAATAGAGGAATATTAATTTGAGTAACCATTGACTCAATGAACATCTTCGTAAAGTAACTGACTAGAATTACGAGTGAAATCAAGGATACGTGAAATACGAATGGATCGATAGAAATTGTGGATACGGTGTCGTCTCCCATAGATTTGCGCTGAGATTTCGGGACAAGACCCGTTCTTAGTTGCGCGGGTAAATCGTTAAAGTCGGAGATAAATGAAGTCTTCTTCTTTCTTGCGCTATATTTGATGAAGAGCATACCACCGATTACGGAAGCCAAGATTCCAACGGTTGCTGATGTATAACCAAGCGTTGTTGCTTCTTCCCAACCTAATGAAGAAAATCCTTCTCCAATTGCAGCTGCTGTACCGTGTCCACCTACGAAACCAGCACCTAGCATTAATCCAAATCCAGTTGGCGTATCCCAAATGTTGTTAACAATGGCAAGACCGAATAACGCTCCGCCACCCCACATTAAGATTGTAATCGCCATGGAGTAAATCCACATGTTACGAACACGTCCAATTGTTTCAGACCATTTCACAGCAGCCTGTCCAATTGGAATCGCACCAAAGATAATTGCAATTAATACACCAGGGTACTGACTAACAAATTCAGAGAACGGAATCCAGCCAAAGCCACTAGGTCCAAGGGCTAATCCGAGTAATCCAGCGATAATACTAGCAGGAAGGAATAATTTCTGTAAGAAGGTCACCTTTGCTCTCAATACTACACCTACTAGAAGCAAAGCGGCAATAAATCCTAGGTCCAACATCAAATTCCAAACTGTCATACACATGTCTCCTTTCAAAATCATTCAAATAATGTAAAATTATGGAATTGTTTAGGGATAATTTTTTACATCCCATTTTGCGAACATTGTAAGCAAAAGTGAATGTAATTGAGGTTAAAACGTCTTCGTTTCACAACCAACTGTTCTCATTATAGCACGGTACTTTCTCAAAATGAAGATGTTTTTCGACAAAAGGCTAAAAAAATTCGTCATAAACGAACGAATACCTTGAAATACACCGGAAATCCTGAGTTTTATATACCATAGTCGCTCTTCCTCTTCATACCTCCTCATAGAGGCATATAGCTTCCAATCTGTATTCACAATTGCAGTCGTTATGTCGAATTGTAGGATTGACTCTCTTTCACATAATCCGAACATTCCTATTCGTTATAATGACCTCGATTCGCGTTAATACATACACCGTTCTAGTTCTACACTCACTTTATGCATCCCCTCCATAATTGTATTAAACTAGAAGAAGATATGAGGGAGGTGTGGGAATGGTACAAGTAATTTGGTTTAAACGGGACATACGCATGGACGACCACCGCCCCTTGTACGAGGCATGTCGCATGCAAGATAACGTACTCCCCCTCTACGTAGGGGAACCGTCGATATGGGAAGGAACAGAACAATCTGTTCGACACCTTGAATTCGTGAAAGAAAGCTTACGAGAGCTCCAGTCACAGTTCAAACGAGGGGGCGGGGAACTGTTTGTTGCGAAGGCGGAGATGATTGAGGTATTGGAATCCATCTATGACAACCTCGGGCAATTTACGTTGTGGGCGCACGAGGAACATGGAACTCCTCAGACGTTCGAGAGAGACGAGAAAGTCCGGGCGTGGATGAATGCAAAGGGACTATCTTTCATTGAATATCCACAGACAAGTGTGACTAGAGGTCCTTACGACCGTGCCCATCATAAGAAGAATTGGGAACGTTACATGAAAGAGTCAGTATATCCGTCGCCTGCTATGATTCATACATTAAGTAACGAGGAAACTTATTTCCCCCTTACGACAAAAGTCGAGACACTCGATTCATTAAACCCTGATGGAACACCCATCAAGTACGGCCAACAAGGCGGCATGTCGGTTGCCAACGAAGAGCTGGAGCATTTCCTGAGCGAGCGTTATGTCAGGTATATGGATGACATCGGGAAGCCGCTTGCTTCGTCTACATCAGGAAGTCGCCTCTCCCCTTATCTTGCTTGGGGGAATCTTTCCATTAGAACTGTCGTACAGAGAACAAGAAAACTGCGTTCGAAAGTTGTAGACGATGAGGATTTGAAACACCTTGATGGATTCTTGTCGAGACTCTATTGGCACGACCATTTCATTCAGCGACTTGAGGATGAACCTCGGCTTGCACATTCAACGATGAATGTAGCGTTTGATGAAGCATTTGGAGAATGGAATGAAGATTATTTCGAACGATGGAAGCATGGGGAAACAGGAATTCCAATGATTGATGCCGCCATGCAGAGCTTGATTAAAACAGGATGGATCAACTTCCGTTCACGCGCCATGCTCGTCTCATTCGCTTGTCATGCCCTTATGCTCAATTGGAAGAGACCTGCTCGTTATCTGGCTCAACAATTCCTAGATTACGAACCAGGTATTCATTATTCACAAATGCAGATGCAAGCTGGAACTACCGGATTTAACACAATTCGAATCTATAACCCGATTAAACAAGGGAAAGACCATGACCCAAATGGAAATTTCGTACGGCGACAGTTGCCACAACTGAAGCATGTTCCAAATAACTATGTTCACGAACCATGGAAATATGATGGGTTTCACCATTTACACTATCCTGAACCCATTGTGACCGTAGAAGAAGCTAACCGAGAGGCACGGAAACGATTTCGGTCCATTAAACAAGCACATGACACCAAAGCAGTTTCAGACAAGAATTACGACAAGCACGGCAGTCGACGCTCTCCTCAACAGCGACGAATAGAGAAAAAAGAAGAAGCAGGTCAATTGGCGTTTGACTTGTTTAACAATGAAACCTAAAGAAAGGGGCCAACCTGGTAATACGGTCGGCCCCTTTCCTTATCCCTCTACATATGGGAGAGCACGTGCAGAAAGTGTATATCCCTTCTTCTGCTTTGTAATCCACCCTTCTTTCTCCAATCGCTTCAACACTTTCATCACATCTTTCTCCAACCAGTGTTGAAGGACACCGAACTGCCTTGCCTCATGGAGGCGTAAAGCTCGTATCTTGTTCGTCGCCTTGCCCGTTACCACTTGTGTTAACAGTTGGGCGGACGAATTACGTCCCTCCTCATATATTAAGTGAAAGATGGACTCTACTTCTTGCCAATATAAAGGTTGTTTGTTCACGACCATGAATTCCAGTTGGTCAGACGCTCGGTTCTGTTCAAAGTAGTGGTCCAACTGTTCTTGATACCTACGCAGCAACTGTGGAAGCCCAACTTTCAGAAGATCTAGCCACTCCTCTACTTTATTGAGCATTCGCACATCTTGGAGCTCAATGTTACTAAATGATTGTAGTTCAGGTTGAATCTGCTCCTTAGGGAAATAAGATGACTCCAGAAGACGAAACATCTCCTCAACCGGATGATGCGGTCGCTCCCCTTCTAGGCGAGGAAGTTGGTCAATGGATGTCAACGTCTCCTTTATCCTCATCCATTCTCCTTGGAGGCACTCAACTTTCTCTTTTAACTTAGCCAGTTCACGTAGTTTATCAAGAAGCCTCTCGTTATTGCGGGCAATCTCATTAAATTGGCGTTCGGTTGTAGAGATGCGTTTCTTTGCTCGTTCAACATCGAACTCTTCAGGTAAGGTTAGTACATAATCTACTGGATTGAAGTAGACTTCATACCGACAGACCTCACATTGCAAGATAAGGTTTTCAGTTCTGGAATCGACCACCATGACCTTCTCGTGACCACAAAGCTCCCCACCTTCAGACCAGAGCCATTGACCAGGAATGGCACGAAATGGTCGCATCACAATCTCAACACGTTGACGCCAATAAGCGATATCATCTGGATACTTCAGTTGAGACAACAAATTAGAACGGTTCATCTTCTCAATAGATTCAATCACAACTTTCTGCTCTCTCCCGAATGCAATCAGGGGATGAGCATAGAAGGCAGACTGTATCCGTTCCTTCCACTCCTTCTCCTCTAGTTCTGAAAGATGAGCCGTAAATACATACTGACTAAGAAGCTTCTCAAGCAACGACCTCAGTCTCTCGTTGGAAAGGCGATTTAAATGAAGTTCAAATAAATACTCGTTATGAATAGGGATCCCGTGATTTGGGCTGAATTCCCGGAAGAGGAACAGTTCAGGTTTAACGAAGCCACCTAAATAGAGACCACCTTCACGATTAATCAAGATTGGCAAGATTCCATCCCCTTCAATACGAAGGAATTCTCTCACAGCTTGTATGTCCTTATCAGAGAACGTGTGTAAGATTTCTTCTAACAAACCATGAACACGTGCTAATGCGCCTCTTCGTACTTTGGAATCGATGGAACGAATCCACTTATGTTTCTTCCCTCCAGGATAAAAGACAAGGAGGGGTAAAGAATCTTCTTGGTAAGCCAATTGTGTAAGCGCCATATTCATCACCTAATTTCAACAGTTGTCTTCTTTCTATTGTATGGAGGGAGAATACCTATTTCAAATTTCAGCTAGCTATGTAAGAAGACCCCTTCCAAATAGGATGGGGTCTTCAGACTGTTATACATTAAATTGTTCTTTAAGGTGTTGACGAAGTTCAGTTACATATTTCTCAACATCAGGATTCGCAATGACGTCATGAGCACCGAAGCTCTTCATCGGTTCCATCCCTACATATTTATTCATGTTATGAAGGTGGTCAAGCGCTTCGTCTAACGTCTTTCCTTGGAAGAATTTACTCTCGTCATTAAATGCGTATTCAGGAGCATTCCAAGTGGTAGAAATCATGAATTTCTTGCCTGTCATTAACCCACCATTTCCATATTCACTTTCGCCACCGAAGAATACTCCATATTCGTATACAAGATCAAAGTACGTTTTCGTCGCACCTGGCAGACTGAACCAATAGAGAGGCGTTTGCATGATAATTGCATCTGCCCACTTGAATTTCTCCTGCTCTTCTTTCACATCATAGCCATCATCAATTACAGTTGTTTGAACCTTGTATGAGCCCTCTATATTACTCACAATCTCATCGAATAGTGTTTTATTTAATTGTCCTTTTGCGAATGGATAGTATTGGTGTCCATTGATAATAAGAATGTTTCGCATGATTGTATGCCTCCAACTTGTTTTATAGTTCAATTGTTCGAAAACCATCGAACTGTTATTAATACTAGCACCTTCTCATCTTAGTCGCAACCCATTCATACCCATCCATATTATGGTTATATAACACAAAAAAGAAGCACTAGATTAAATCTAGTGCTTCTTAAATATCTTCTTCCTCTATGCCAATTACGGTATCGAGTAAGCCTGGGAATTTCTCATTGATTTCTTCTCTTCTTAAAGAATAGAAATGCTCTTTACCAACAATCTTGGCTTGAATTAACCCCGCTTCTCTAAGAACTTTAATATGGTGAGATACCGTTGACTTTGGCAACATTAACCTTAGTGTATAGGTCGTGCAATTATTCTCGCCACTCTCATCAAGGCAACGAATAATCTTAACACGATTCGGTTCACTAAGCGCTTGTAAAACTTTCGTAAACGATACGCTTTCTATGGGTGGATGATACGGTATTTTCATAATTCGTATTGTAGTATGAAACCGGTGTGAAAAGCAAGTTCTAGAGACTCACACTTAAGCTATAACCTGAGGTTATAGCCATATTTCAAATACGTATTTCCTGAATGGTAGCCTGCTGCGTTACCGTTGTACTTGAGGATCACGAAGTAAACAATTCCTTTAATGCGTCCAACAAGTCACGGGATGAAGCAAGCAGATACATGTCACGGGTAATGGGGTCTCCTTCTATCGGAAGAAAGGTTACGCCGCGAAACTCGATATTCGATGCCATCATGTAAGGTACGTAGGCAATCCCAGCCCCTAATGATACAAGACCCGTCATAGCCTGATAGTGAGTTTCAAGTGGCTTACCCGTATAAGGGTGCTTGGCAAGCATCCTGTTAATATGAGGTAACGACGCGCCTTCAGACGGGAGGATTTGAGTCATGGAAAGGCACTCTTCAACGGTCAAGTTAGATTTCAACGCCAAAGTAGATTGAGAAGGAACCGCTGCCAAGAATCGGTCTGTAAACAGGAATTCACTGTGTAATCCTTCTACCACCGAGATATCTTGCACAATAGCAGCATCAATCTTTCCTGACTTTAAATGAGGGACAAGATGTTGACTATCCTCTTCAATCACCGTGACATGGAAAGACAGGTGTTGAAGCTTTGAATAGTGTTGATGCAAGTAATACGTACTAATGATAGGGGTTGACCCAAAGCGAATCACATCGTCTTGCTCGTAGCGTTTAATTGTCCGATGAATTTGAGAGAACATAGGCTCTAGTTCTGTATAAAGACCTTGACCTTTCTCTGTTAGCAAGATGCCTTGTGCATGACGGATAAACAAAGGAAAACCCAGTTCCTCTTCTAGTAGCCGAATCTGCTTACTTAAGGCTGGTTGGGAAACAAAGAGTCGTTCCGCCGCTTTTGAGTAGCTTTGGTGCTTTGCGATTTCAATAAATGATTGTAATTTCTGGAGCTTCAACAGCAGAACTCCTTTCTAAACTTATGGAGGTGTAACCATGCATACAGGATTTTCTTATGTGTTCGGAATGATTGTGACTCATTTAGGGACAGCATTGGCTGTCAAATCCGGACTCGGAGCAGGGTTTTGGTCTGCCCTTTATGTTGGACTTAGTACCACAACAACGCTCTCTGCCGGTGTGTGGTTCTGCATAGTCCAAGTTGTCCTACTATGGGTAAATGCTAAATTGAAGAGCCGGCAAATCGAATGGGCCGCAATTATCCCCATCCTGATTGAAAGCTTGTCCTTTCACATTTGGCTCGAGATGGTGTTGTCGTCTGTTCACCTTGGTGAAGCCCCTTTCTTCGTACAGGTTCTTGTCTTTCTAATTGGAATGACAGTTGCAGGAATGGGGATTGGTTTATATGTCCAAACCGGTTACGTCCGTTCCCCTGTAGATGAACTCTTCCTTGCGATCAGTCACAGATATGGCTTATCTATTGCCGTATCCCAAACGGCAGTAGCAGCAACGATTACAGCTATAGCCTATGTGTTGGATGGTCCAGTAGGATTAGGGACCTTACTTTCTATCCTTGTGTTCGGCCAGTTTATTCAATTCTTTGAGAGGAAATTTTCTCCTTATTTCACTAGTCAAAGGACGATGCATGAACATGTATAATCTTCCTTCCGCTACCCTTTCACCGGCTTCTTCCGATTCAGAGGACTGTAAGAAGTAGTCGGTGTGCCTTGATGAAAGAACATTTGCCATTTGCCATTCCTCTTCCGCCAAAGGGAGCTATGAAGTCTATGTTCAGCAGTAAGACGGTTATAAATTCGGAATGTGGTTTGAACGACGTCTGTGGAGAGCGGCTGCACGTGAAAGAGATGAAGGTCATAATGAACCGAGCCAGCACCGCTACTGCCGATATTATCCTCCTTCCTCCACACCGTTCCTGATGACCCAAATTCAATGAAGTCATCCGCTAACAGCTCATGAATCCGGGCTTTGTCTAAGCGGACTTCATCCGTAAGCAGCGCCAGTTCGAGGTTTAGAAGCGTATCGTAGAGAGATGAGTCCTCATTCATCGTACAGTCACCATACGAAGCGTTCTGAACGTGTCTCCAAATAATTCATCCTCATATTCTTTCTTCTTCGTAAACCCGTGCTTCTCATAGAAGCGAACCCCTTGCGCATTCTCCTTCTCCACATCCACTTCGACCTCAGTCCAGTCCTCCATTCTGTCCAACCCGTACTGCAGTAATCGAGTCCCAATCCCTTTCCCTTGGTGAGTAGGCAACACATACAAGGCTCCAATATAAAACGTTTTCCCTTCAATCTTTGAGAAGTTGCCAAACCCGATGACGTCACCTTGCTCTTCTGCTATGTAGAACATCCCTTTCACCCGATTTTCCATGGAATGTTGGGAGTAGGCATTCGCTATGAAGCGGTCCTGTGCATCTCTGTTGATAATCCCTTCATAGGTAGCATGCCATGTTTCCGATGCCACTCGTTGAATGGCTGGTATATCACGCTCATTCGCCTGTCTAATCATATAATCAACCTCACATCCATTAAGAGTTTGACACTACATGTTCGATAGCCGTTATGGGATTTCCTCCTAAGTCGTTTCGATTTACAATCCCCAAGCATTCCTCTACCATTTTCTTTTGTGGATTGTTTCGATGAACAGAACCATAGTAAGAATAGTGAAAAGGAGGGGATCAAGTGAGCCAACCTAGAATTTGGACACGTGATTTTATTAGCATTTCCCTTAGTAACTTCTTTGTATTTCTCGTCTTTTACGGATTGCTCACAACGCTTCCGATTTATGTTGTCGACCGTTTACAAGGTACAGAAAGCCAAGCTGGTTTAATTGTTACCATTTTCTTGCTTGCCGCTATACTCGTCCGGCCTTTCTCTGGGAAATTACTCGAAGCATTCGGGAAGAAGCGGATGCTACTCATTAGCGCCATATTTTTTGGCCTTTTATGTATACCCTATTTATTCGTAACAGATTTGTCGTCCTTATTGGTGCTCCGCTTCATCCATGGCATTACGTTCAGCATAGCGACCACAGCTACGGGAGCAATTGCTGCTGACACCATCCCAGCTGAACGACGAGGAGAAGGACTCGGCTACTATGCCATGTCTATGAACGTAGCCGTTGTTGTTGGTCCGTCACTTGCGCTTACGATTATTAATGCAGTTGGTTTTAACCCGTTGTTCGTCATTTTCGTAGGTGTCTTAGCGATAGGTTTCTTCTTTATTGCTACACTCCGAACGGAGGAAGTGCAACTTACAGAGAAACCTAGCTGGAAGTTCACAATAGATGACCTCTTTGAGAAACGCTCAATTCGCGTTGCCTTAATCGGTAGCTTTGTGGCGTTCACTTACTCAAGCATCATTTCATTTATTTCTATTTATACGAAGTCACTTGGCCTCTTGCAGGCAAGTACGTACTTCTTTGCCGTGTTTGCGATGGCCATGCTACTCTCCCGTCCGGTAACAGGAAAACTGTTTGACAGAGTCGGGCCATCTTACGTCATGATTCCTTGCTTGGTGCTCTATTCCATTGGGTTGCTCATGCTTGCTCAGGCGGATGGAACTACGGGAATTATACTTGCTGCCGTACTCATCGGTCTCGGCTATGGAACCCTTGTACCAAGCTTCCAAACACTAGCCGTTCAAGCTGCACCACCCAAACGAAGCGGCCATGCCACAGCCACCTTCTTCACGTTCTTTGATTCTGGCATTGCCCTAGGTTCTTCTCTATTAGGGATTGTTGTGAGCCGATTCGGGTATGTAGAACTTTATATGACATGCAGCGCACTTGTCCTCTTTATTGTAGTTGCGTTCTATGTGTTCTTTACGAAACATCAGGCGAAACAGCAGACAGCTTAACCAAGAGAAACCCTCTCGTGGATGATGAGAGGGTTTCTTTATTTATTGTACATAGGGTGACGTATATTCCATCCCATATTCCGAGGCAAGAGTTTGAAGCTTTGTCTCGTATTCAAGAAGCATCGTTTCAGCCTCCATGAACAACGCATCCGATTCATCAAGCAGTGCCTCTTCTTGATTGTTTACTGCTTGATACACCTTTGTTAATGCTTCAAATTGTTTTTCAGAGGCGCTCACGTAAGTTTGGTGAATGTTCTTCAACTCCTCTGCTTCTGGCTCTATCAGCTTCAGTCCATTAACCACTTTCTCATAACGAGGAAGCACTTCTGATTCCATCGTTGAAACTAATGTACCTGCTTGTACATTCGGATCGCTTACAAGCTGATTGAACGTGTCAATGGCAACCTGTTCCTCCTGCTGGATTGCTACCAGATCTTCTTCTACGTATTGAACGAACTCCGTCTCAACATCTGCTCCTCCACCCTGGCCAAACGCAGCCATCGTAGCAGAAGACATCGAAGTCGTATCCATCCCCGCTGTGAGCGAAGAAAACGCCATCCCTACTCCCAATAACACACTCATCAACACATTCATACCCTTAAGCCCCTCCTAAGAATCACGTAGTCTACTCAAGTACTCTCTTCCCCATCTGCAAGCCTTTGAACCTATTTTTTCCATATTTTCGGGACAGGGGGACAGGCTCATCGTCCCACTCCTTTAGGTTGAGGGGGGGGACATTGTACCTGTCCCTCCGTCCCACGTTTCTATTAAATTCTTTGAGGGTACTAGCATTCGTAGACTATTGAAGGAGTGATGAGTAATGGCACGATTAGAAGGTAAGGTCGCAATTGTAACTGGTGCGGCAACAGGCATTGGACAGGCTACTGCAGAGCTATTTGCAAAGGAAGGAGCTGTAGTAATCTGTGCGGATGTGGATGAAGAGAAAGTCAACAAGACCGTTCAATCGATAAAGGACGAAGGGGGCACAGCGGAGGCTCAATACTTAGATGTATCTAGTGAAGAAGTTGTGAAGGAATTCGCTGAAGAAGTAAAGAAAAAGCATGGTGCTGTTGATGTGTTATTTAACAACGCGGGTGTCGATGAGGAAGGTGGCAAAGTACACGAATATCCAATGGAATTGTTCGACAAGATTCTTTCCGTTGACTTGAGAGGGACATTCATGACAAGCAAATACATCATCCCACTGATGCTCGAACACGGTGGTTCTATTATTAACGTATCGTCCATGTCCGGACGCGCTGCAGATTTAGACCGTTCTGGCTATAATGCAGCTAAAGGTGGAATCATTAACTTAACGAAAGCGATGGCCATTGACTATGGGCGTCAAGGAATTCGAGCAAACTCGATTGCACCGGGGACAATTGAGACGCCACTTGTGGATAAGCTTGCTGGTTCTAAAGAAGAAGACGAAGGACAACAATTTCGAGAAGCGCAGGAATGGGTAACCCCAATGGGGCGTCTTGGACAACCTAATGAAATGGCTAAAGTAGCTCTCTTCCTAGCATCAGATGACAGTTCCTTCGTGACTGGAGAAGATATTCTAGCTGACGGAGGCCTTCAAGCATATACCTGGCCAGGTAAAATGCTATTTGAAAAAGGCTGGAAGTAAGTAGGACAGGGGGACAGGTTCGCTGTCCCAGAATGGGACGAGGAACCTGTCCCCCCTGTATCTACGACACAAAGTAGATCACAATAGGCATAGTAATGATACTTAGTACAGTTGTGGCGAATGTGGAAGTTGTGACAGTTTGAGGGGCTGTCTGAAATTGGATAGCGTACATCGTCGTATTTGCAGCTGTTGGTGTAGCTGCCATAATGATCATAATTTGCTTTGTGAGTAGATCAACAGGCATTGGCATTACAATCAATGCGGCAAGTAGCGGTGCTGCTACTAATTTCAAGACGAGCGCAATGGAAACTTTCATCCGGTCCACTGTATCCACCTTTAGTGTAGCAAGTTGCATCCCTAGTGTAAGCATAATAATAGGAATCGCGGCACTAGCTACAAGCTCAATGCCTCCCTTTAATTCTCCTAGTGGCAAGTGAAGATAGTGAAATGCAATCCCTACAAGCGCTCCGTAAACCATCGGCATTTTACGCACCGCCCGTAACGCGGCACTGATTCCATCGCCGTCTTTCCCACCTTTGGCCGCATAGTACACCCCTAGCGTGCTCATGAGTAGTTGTTGAAGTACCATTAAGACAATCGCAGTTTCCATCCCAACAGAACCAAATAAAAACAGGATAAGCGGTGTTCCGTAGTTCCCGTTATTCGTGAAAGCTGACGATAGTACAAGACCGCAACGCTCTTCCTCCGTATAACGCCCAAACTTCGAAAGCACCGTCACGATGAGTATAATCGAGGCACATAACCCGAGCATGTAAATCAGAATAAATACATAAGAAAACGTGATTGTCTCTTCGTAAAAGGTTTGAAAGACAAGGACAGGAACGAGTATATATAAAGCCAACTTTGAGAAAGGAGACGGATCAAAGTGGAGCAACTTCTGGGCGATAAATCCAAGACCAAATACAAAGAAAATTGGAAGCAAAACCGTTACAAATGACATGTTCTCACTGTCTCCTTTACCATTCTTCTCATAAAAGAAGAGGGCTTTCAGCAAGCCCTCACCCATTTACAAATTAAATACAACAATCTTCTCTTCTGTCATTTCTTCAATGGCATAACGAGGTCCTTCCTTCCCATGCCCGCTTTTCTTCACCCCACCGTAAGGCATATGGTCTACACGGTATCCTGAAGTGTCGTTCACAATTAATCCGCCCACTTCAATCTCCTCCATTGCCTTCATGGCGAATGCTAAATTATTAGTGAATAGTCCAGCTTGCAAGCCATATTCCGAGTCGTTCACTTTAGCAATGACTTCCTCTTCTGTTTCATAAGGAGCGATGGCTACGACAGGACCAAAGACTTCCTGACGACAAACTTTCATGTCGTCATGCACATTTGTGAGAACTGTCGGATGGTAGAAGACACCTTCACGTTTGCCACCTGTCTCTACAGTCGCACCTTGTTCTACTGCTTCCTTCACCCATGCTTCTACACGTTCTGCCTCAGATTCTGCAATCATTGGCCCCATATTTGTAGATGGGTCTCTTGGATCTCCGAGTTTAATTTCCTTCGTGTACGCTTTCACCTTGTCAACAAATGAGCTGTATACATCCCGATGAACATAGACTCGTTGTACAGAGATGCACACCTGTCCTGCATTATTGAAACTTTTCTGCGCGACTTGCTTAGCAGCTTCCTCAACATCTGCATCATTGTGAACGATTGTGGCTGAATTGTTCCCAAGCTCCAGCGCGACCTTTCGAAGTCCAACCTGCTCCCGAATGAGTTGGCCGACTCGCGGGCTACCAGTAAAGGTGTACATGTCAATCTCTTCGTTCGCTGTTAGTAGCGGACCAACCACGTCGCCTTTGCCTGTTAACACGTTCAGGCGACCTTTAGGAAGACCAGCCTGTTCAAATAGTTCTGTGAGCAAGAGTGCGCAAAGCGGAGTTTTCTCATCAGGCTTCAACACCACACTATTTCCTGCTGCAATGGCTGGCCCAATCTTATGACAGACAAGATTCAATGGCACGTTGAAGGGTGTAATGGCCGCCACAACACCAACTGGATATCGCTTCGTAAAGGAGTGACGATTCTCAGAACCTGGTGCAGATTCAACCGGAATCCCTTCTCCGTGAATTCGCTTCGCTTCTTCTGCAGAAATCTCTAGCGTCAAGGCAGCGCGACCAACCTCTCCCCTCGCTTCTGCAATCGGCTTCCCTACTTCATCTGCAATCGTTGTGGCAAACTCCTCGTTCCGTTCGCGAAGGAGTTTGGCAACTTTAGACAAGACCTCGTACCGTTCATATGGTGAAAACGGTACCCTTAATGCTTCCTTACCTGCACCGACAGCACGAATTACGTGTTCTTCTGAGGCTACAGCTGTTTCTCCGACTAAACTTTGTGTGTATTTGTTATAAACTTTTTCTGTCTCATCAGTGGCTGTCCATTCCCCACCAACATACAATCCGAACCGCGTTTCCGTTACACTATTCATCCGAACATCCCCTTTATTCGTTATAACGTTACGACCTTTTCGCGTGTAGTAACTACAAGTTCTTCGGCTTTTCCAGCGCTACCAAATACATCGATCTTCTCCATAACCTTTTGCTTCATCACTTCTTTGCCTGCTCCAAGTGAATTCGCTAATACGATATCTGTCGGATTGCTTGCCATGTACTGTTGTAAGCCATATGTGTACGCCTGACGCAACTCAGTATCTACATTAATCTTACTTACACCGAGCTGTATGGCACGCTGCACCTGCTCGTCCGGAACATCAGAGCCGCCGTGAAGAACAATCGGGCGTTGCACGGCTGCTGCGATTTCTTCAAGACGGTCAAAGCGAAGATTCGGCGTTTCTTTATAAATACCGTGTGCTGTTCCAATCGAAACCGCTAAGTAGTCGACATCCGTCGCAGTAACGAACTCCACCGCCTCAGCTGTCGTCGTAATGAGCGCATCTTTCTCATCAACGGTAATGTCGTCTTCTGTTCCACCAATCTTTCCAATTTCACCTTCACTTCCTATGCCTAGCGCACGGGCTGCTTTCACGACATGGTCTGTAATGGTTGCGTTCTCTTCGAACGTACGGGCAGAACCGTCAAACATGACCGACTGGAATCCAAGCTGAATCGCTTCCATTGTTTGTTCAAATTGACGACTGTGATCCAAATGAATGGCAATCGGAACCGTTGCATTCTCAGCGAAACTATCCACCATCGCCTTCATCTGTCTTAATCCAAGCGTTTGGATCACCTTTTGTCCAATTTGAATCATAATTGGTGCACGCTTCTCCTCCGCCGCTTCAATAATGGCAGCGATTGTCTCTGCATTGTGTGCACTAAACGCCCCTACCCCGTACTGATGTTGTCGAGCATGTTCAAGCATCGTTTTCCCATCGAGAAATGCCATGTGAATCTCTCCCCCATTTAGATTTACCGCTTCAGTTCTATGCTGTAGTGGTACTGATCATTTCGGTACTTCGTCTTTGTATACTCAATTGGTTCTCCGTTCACCCCAAGACTTAGCCGCGTCATTTCAAGCAAGGCTTCCCCAGCACGAATCCCTAATAAGTCGGCTTCTTGAATCGTTGCATTAATAGCCGAAATCTTCTCACTAGCTCGATTTAAGTACACATTGTATTTCTCCAGAATTTCATAGTAGCGCGCTTCATTTAAGTCAAATTCCATAAGGATGTTCCCAATGGATTGCGGCCAGCACGTTCGTTCAAGTGCAACCGGAACATCATCTGCGAAACGGATTCGCTCAACGAGTAAGATTGGTTCGTTCTCCTCTACATTTAACATGGAACGTTCATGGTGTAGGTCTGTTTTAAATTCTGCACGAATGAATTGACTTCGAGGTGTCTGCCCTTTCTCAAGTACTTCTTCTGCAAACCCCTTCAACTGACCCAAGTTCCCGATAAGCTTTCGAGGTTTGACAATCGTACCTCGTCCTTGTTTCTTCTCAAGCAAGCCTTCTTGGACAAGCAGTGAAATCGCTTGACGGATAGTCGTTCGACTAACATCAAATTCTTTCATAAGCGCCTGCTCTGTCGGGATTAGCTTATCCGCTCCCCATTCTCCATTCTGGATGCGTTGAATGAATACGTCTTTCAGCTGAATGTATAGGGCAACCTCTTTATTTGGATCAATTAATTTTCTCATGGTTGTAAACTCTCCTTTGGCTTAACGGCGGGTAGCTTGGCGTCCCACCTCCTAGGAGAGGACGTAACCAAGCATAGTAGGACTCAGGGTTCTCTATAAATTGAGAAGGTAAACCTCGTTCGCCTTCATGAATCACATCTTCAAGCTTAACGGGTTTCAGCTTCATTTCATAGTCATCCATCTGCTCCCTCACAAAGGAAACCATAATATGATCGGCACCTTCTTTCGCCCATTCTCCACCGACACGCCCTACTTCATAGGCTTCCATTTGGTCTTGTGTCGACACTTCTTGGCTTCCTGCACGCTGATTCATGCCAAGTAGCTCGGAACGAACGGACAATTGCAACTCTTCTTTTAGAAAGGCTTCGATTTCTTCTGAGATTCCTCCAAGTACGGCACGCCCATGGACGACGGCTCGCTCAATCTGCTCTCCGTCCTCCCACTTCACCCCTTCGCTGACGACTACAACTGCGTATCCGTAGTCACGAATGGCTGCTTTCACCACACGTAGAAGTTCTTTACGATCAAGCTTTTGTTCAGGGACGGCGATGAAATGGGGGCCTTCTTCTGGATGCTCCTTGTATACCCCAGATGCTGCTGCTAGCCAGCCAGCATTCCTCCCCATCGTCTCCAACACGCGAATTTGTTCGAAATTCTTCATCGCATGTAAATCTCGAGAAGCATCCTTTACGTATTGGGCAACGTAATGCGCCGCACTTCCAAAGCCAGGAGCATGATCGGTAGACCCTAAATCATTGTCGACTGTTTTCGGAAGGCCAATTACGGTTAACTCCATACCTTGCTGAATCGCTTCTTGCTTCACTTTCAACAAGGCTTCCATCGTTCCATTCCCACCAATGAAAAAGAGTGTGTCCGCGCCCTGCTTCTTAAGATTTGTCACCGCTTGTGTAATAGCTTCATCCGTGAACGCGTAGCGACCAGAACCGAGACACGCACCTGGGACGTGGCGATGACTCGTGACCCATTGGATGGTGGCTTCATCTCCAGTTAAAAAGTGTTCGTTGACGAGCCCTTCATATCCATTCTGAACAAACAATACCTCACACTCATCCTGCACCGTTTCGACAAGGCCGACAAGCGTCGCATTAATAACCGCAGTCGGACCTCCCGCCTGACCAATGGCCACCTTCTTCATTTGTATCCCCCTATACTGTTATGCCGTATAGACGATCGTTTCTAGACCCAGTTGACGCCCAAGCTCAATCAGCTCATCGGCAACATCAGCATATACGAGCGCGTAGTGTGGCTCGAAACCATCTTCCATAAGGCCATACAGCGTTTCATTAATATCTGTTTCTAATTGCACTTCAACGGAAGTCCCGTTAAATCGCTTCGGCGTATCCAATGCATTGCCTCGCATCACAAGCAGTCGATATCCATCTGGTGTATATCCGACGCGGAACATCGTAACTTGACCTGGCTTTAATCCAAACTCCATCGTAAAGCCTAGCTTCCTGTTTGGATGAACCCCTGGCTTTGCGCCTTGTTCTGGATGTGCAAGAGAATACGCCCCAGCACCACAATGCCAGAATACGACTGAATTGCTCGCTTCATTGACGTGTACCATATCCCCTAGATACGGAGCGAGTCCTCCACTCATTTGCTGCAGAATAAACATGGATACAGAGCCGTGGATATCTGCTTCACACGAGGAAACAATGCCATCTTCTGTGAATTGTGAAAGCGTTGAGCAGGCTGCTGCACCTAACTCATTAAAGAATTCAGGCCAGCAACGAATGGCTAGAGCTGTTAGCTGCTCGTTTTCAATGACGGACTCCATGAATGTCGTAAACTGTGCAAATCTGTGGACAGTCTCATCTGTTCGATTCAAGCCAATCACTTGTTGCTCAGCACGCGTAATCGCATGTTCATATTCCTCTTCAGTCAACTTCTTAGATTGAGTAAATGCATGCTCAAGATCTACATCCTTCACTTCAACCCCAAGCTGTTCTTTCAATAACTCTACGTCCGTTCCTGAGAAGAAGAAGCCTGGAGGGTGTTCCCCAATCACACCAATTCGAAGCTGCTTCAGTTCTTCCATGACACCCCGAACTTTAAGCTGAACCTCAATTTTCTTCTTCACTTGTGCTTCTTCTGGATTTCCGAACAAAAATGTATATGGATGTTTCGCGCATTTCAGAACATGGCTTGTACTATTTCCGCCTGTTAATGAGTTCAGTCGAAGTCGACCGTTGATGCTAGGCTCACGTATCGACCAAACGATTACAGGCGCCTCTATTTCTCTGATAAGCGTTTCAACAAACTCTCCATCTGCAAACGTGACACTTTGGTAAATCGTCGTAATGATTTCATCTTTTTGAACCGCTTTCAGAAAATGTTTCAAGTCGTCTGGAGAGGTTAGAATACCGTCCGGCTCAATGACATTCACATCGAGGCTGTTCAGTACCTCTGAACTTTTTTGACGTTGTACTTCCCCTGCTTCAAGATCGAACGTCTTGCGTCCGATTGGTACGTATAATATGGAATAACTCATTCCTTCTCCCCACCCTTTTGCTGTATTACTTTTACTATAACATAGGTCACTACCTTTTCAAATAGATAGTGACCTTTAATTTGTATTTTCTATGGGCGGTTGTTGATGGACTCGAACAATTGCTTATGCTTCGATTGTTTGCGATAGAACACAGGCGGCTCCCCAATCGGAGCGTCGACAGTGACCGATCCACCGCTAAACTCCTGCCCACTCCACAGATGAATCCACTCATCTTCTGGTAGGTATACATCCCACGTTGTCCGACCTTGTTCATAGACTGGAGCAACGAGTAGGTCGCTACCTAGCATGTATTCGTACTGGATGTTAAGTGCGTGAACATCCGTTTCGTATTCCATAAATAATGGACGCTGTACAGGTACACCCGTTTGAGCATTTTCTTCTACAAGCTCCCTTAAATAAGGTGCCAATGTACAGTGGATATCCGTCATGTCAGCAAACCGCTTCATTGTCTCTTCGTCGTGGTCGTATTGATAGCTATCCGTTGGCCGATTCCCTTCATGACTTCGCATTACAGGCGTGAATGTAGCCATTTCAAGCCAGCGCAATAAGAGTTCCTTCGTTCGCTTGTTCCCATGAAGACTTGTGTACCCCCCAATATCACTATGATGAAGCCCATTGCCAGTCATCCCCGCAGATAAAGCAGCTGGTATGACAGAAGCAATGCCGTCATCGAGGCTCCAATCTACACTCTGGTCACCCGCCCAAAGAAGTCGAGCGTATTGCTGACTTCCTGTATAGCCAGCGCGCATAAAGTAAATGATGTCATCAAGCTTCCCAGCATCTTTAACGGCTTCATAATTCACTCTTGCCCATAATGCCGGCCAAGCATTATGCATAACTTTTGCGGAGATGCCGTTATGGAGCTTCGCATCAATTGGAAGGTACTCTCCGAAATCCGCCATCCAACCATCAAGGCCAAAGTCGATAAGGTTCGTCTTAATAACGTCCTTATACCAGCTGAACGCTTTATCATTTGTCAAATCTACAATGCCACAGTCAAATTCTCCAAAATCCACTAAATAGGTTTCATCTTCTTGGTTTAGCACAAGGAGGTTCTTTTCCTTCGCTTCATTATAGAGTGAATCATCTACAACAACGTATGGATTGATGTAACCAAGGAACCGAATCCCTTCTCGCTTCCATTCCTTGATCTTCTCATCAAGGCCTGGATATTCTTTCGGATCCCATTTCCAGTTCCAATTTAATCGTCTACCGAAGGACGTGACCCGCTTTCCTTGCCAGTCCTGTACCCAAACCGCCCCGACTTTAATTCCACTGTCCCGTGCGGCATCGATTTTCTTCTGAACGGTTTCCGTGCCACCTTGGAGACCTAACCAAATTCCATCATAGGTCCACTCTGGTAGCGCGTGTTGCCGCCCGAACTGTGAGGTTAACTTCGATACAATCTCCTTATAGGTTTCTCCTGTTTCGATTTGAATCGAAGTCGGAATTTCCCATATGTGTAACTCATGGAACGATGATTTACGGAAATCAAAGTCTGCATAGGCTGACGTGTTCACGTGGCAATAATAGCCTCTGGAAGAAATAAAGGTCGGTAACGGGTAGTTCGTGTGATAGTAATCTCCACCTGCTTTATCGTGCACGTCCGCTTGCCAAGTTGTATACGTGCGTTTATTTCGGCCGACACCCGGCTCAGACGTCCATAGTGGAAAGTGCTTGCCTCTTAAATTTAGATGAGACATCTGCTCCCCACAACCATACACATATTCACTGTCTTCTGCATGTAAGCGAAGCCAGAAACGATTGTAATGATTCAATTCGTTAGAGAAATGTAGAACAAGCTTCCCTTTCTCTACCTCGAAGGACAAGTGTAACGCTTCCTCATCCTGTGCTGACCGCTTCATCTCAATTCGATAGCCCTGCTCTGCTTGACTAACATTGCTATACCGAAGTCCGAATCTTTCTTCTACATAATCCTCAATATCGAAATTTCCTCTGTACATGTCCATTTTTTCTTCACCACGCCCAATAAATAGGCACGGATTTCCAGATGTGTGTCGAAGAATAACTCTCCCATCCAAGCTAACCTGAAACCCTTGTTCCAATTCTTCAACGTGTAGTCCAATGTTCGTTTCAGAAAGTGTTCCGTTCATTCTAATTCCTCCCCTTATACGTATCCGCTTTCAAAAACTAGTTACAGTTCATTGTATCGTTGCTCCACCACTTGCTCATATTTACGATCCCACTTCTTCATGGAGAACCAGAGTGCCAAACCAGTCACGGCTGCAAGTATCGCTGTTCCTCCAAAGAACCAACCGGATACAATGGCATTCTCATAAGCCAGTCCAATTGGAGAGAATACAATATAACTAAAGACAATTAAGCTAAGCAAGATGATTGCCGTTGGGATGGCGAACTTCCATGGCACCATATCGACTTTTGGATTATCTCTAAATGTGTAAGCTTCTGGTAGTGGACGAATGATTCCGACCACGATCATGATGCCAACTTCAATAACGAATAGAATCGCTGAGATGTGGATGAAGTTCATCGTAATTTCAATCCCAAATAATTGATTTAACCCCCACACAAGCATGTAATACGTCACAACGTGGAAGATAACAGCAATCTTCGCACCAAGTGGCGGAATAAACTTCGATGCAATCCCAACAAGAACAATCGCGATGATTGGGATGTTGAAGAAGCCGGTAAACTTACGAATAATATCCCAAAGGCCGTCTGGTGCGTTCATTAGCATTGGAGAAATGAAGAAGCTAACCAATGCAAGAATCGTTCCGAACCATTTACTCACTTTAATTAGTTGTTCGTCCGTAGCATTCGGCTTAAATCCTGGCTTATAAACATCCAGTGCAAACATCGTCGCAGCAGAGTTAAGGAGTGAGTTGAAGCTTGAGAAGACCGCTCCTAGTAAGACAGCAAGGAATATGCCAGATAATAAGGCAGGCATAAGGTTCGTTACCATCGTTGGATAAGCAAGGTCGACCGTGGCAAGACCTGAACCATAAAGATGAAAGGCAATGACACCAGGAATCATCATTAGGATAGGTACCATGAGCTTGTAGAAGCCAGAGAACAGTACCCCTTTTTGACCTTCAGCCAAGTTCTTCGCACCAAGAGCTCGCTGAATCACATATTGGTTCGTCCCCCAATAGAACATGTTCATGAAGATCATCCCTGTGAAGATTGCAGAGAACGGTACGGAATCATTCGGTCCGCCAATGGCATTCAGTTTATCCGCATTCTCTGTCGTAAGCGTCTTAAATCCTTCCGTTAGACTTCCGTCTCCTAAAGCGATTAGCCCAACGATTGGGATGATCATCCCAATTACCAATAAGCCAATCCCGTTGAGCGTATCGGATATGGCAACTGCCTTAAGCCCTCCGAAGATGGCATAAATAGCACCAATGATGCCGATGACCCAAATAACAAGCCAGACAGACGACTCAAATGAGATGCCTAACAATGATGGCACATCGAACAGCTTCAGTACGGCGAGCGCACCGGAGTAAAGAACGGACGGAATCGTTACAAATGCATAGCCAAGCATGAATAATAGAACAATATATCTCCGCACCCCGTCATCGAACCGACTACTCAAGAACTCTGGCAGCGTTGAGAAAGCTCCTCCTAAATATTTAGGAAGTAAAATCAGTGCCATAACAATTACCGCAAGAGGAGCAGTTACCTCCCAAGCCATATTAGACAAGTTCGTTCGATAAGCCTGACCGTTTAATCCAATCAGTTGCTCAGCAGATAGATTCGTAAGCAATAAGCTCCCCGCGATAAATCCACCCGTTAACCCTCTCCCAGCTAAGAAATATCCATCTGAATCATTTACGGATCCTTTCGACTTCTTATAAGATATAAAGCCTACCAACCCCATGAACAATACACATGTAAGTAACGTATATGTAATTCCGCTCATCCCTTATCCCCCTATTCGCTCTTATAATTTACTCTAATATTAGGACCCACAATTCCAACATGCGCCCCATTCTCTACAAAACGACTATGTTCTGGATGAGCTAATACCCATTTGTTCCGCATGTATAGAAGCGGATCCCAAGATTTCTCTTCTTCACTCAGTTCTGTATTCGTCCCCTTCGGTAAGATGACCATGCACTTAAACCCTTGGTCTGAGACTTTACATGGAGCAAGATGAAGAGTCGTTTGATACAGTTCAACTGCTGTCCCTTGTGGTATATAAAACGCTTTCAAAAAATCCGTATGGAATGTATCCCCTTCCATATCATTCAGATGTCCAAGTAATAAAACGAAATCTGTTACAGCAACGTTGATTTCACTCCCCTTGTGAAACTCAAGCCCGCCTAAATGCGAGTTTTGACCGTTGCAATACCCAATCTGGATGTCCATGCCACCGTAGTAGCGCCGTTCTAACGCACTTTTTAGCCCCTTCTGTTCAAACCTCACTTCTGATGCAACATACACATTTCCCATCTCCGGTACTTCTGTGCCTTCCATCATCGAAAGACAAGGCTCTAACGGAAAGCCTTGCAAGACTCTCCCAAACGGCTTGAAATCCTCACTGTTCACATCATACATAGCTAGATGCTCATTGAGTTCCAACACATTCCCCATTCTCCATCCCCCTCAAAAGATGTCTACCTTTCAGAATACATTGTTACCTTTTCTGTCTAACATTCTAATGGAAGCGCATACATGTTTGCAAGACAATTTGAAAATTTTTTGAATCTTTTGTATGTTATTGGAAGAGAGGGGACAGTGGGACAGGTTCATCGTCCCTGAAGCGGGACATTGAACCTGTCCCGCTGTCCCACTTCCCCTTTCATGACCGCCATATTTCCTTTCAAGAACGTGGAGTCATGACTACGAAATGAAAGTCGCCAGGATTCGCGGTTCGACGATACGAAGACAGGCTGTATATAACTGATGTACATGGAGAGGAACGAGTCACATCAGGCATGTCCATCGATAGTTTAGACGGGCAGAGAATACCAGAAATCCGCCAGAGCCACCCTTTTCTTCAGTTGGAGCAAGAACATGAACGGGAGGAATGGAATGAGGTTATGCCAGAGTATTCATCCGCTTCTGTTCTCAACGCCGAGGGGATTCGGTTCACGCTAGATTTACAGACATTCGACCGTCCGCCCTATCAGCCAATACATTCTATAAAACCGATAAGTGATGAGGTCCTCTATATAGAGATGACAGACTTTGAATCTACGGATGATCTACTCCGTATGATGGAGGAAGGGGAAGACTGGCTCTGTGACTACAAGAAATGGATTGTCGATGTTCGAGTAAACAACGGAGGCAATGATACAAGCTTCTACCCCCTACTCCCTTACCTCTTCCATGAAGAAGGAGTCGACCTTTATGACGGGGAAGAAATGTGGTTCCAATGTACAGAGGTCAATGCAGACAGACAAATCAAACAATTCGAGGAAGAATTAAAGACTACAAACGACAATGAAACACGACGAATCCTTACTTACATAAATCAGCTCTGGAAAGAACACCGCGGAGAAGGATTGGTTCCCTTTGACTTCTCCTCTTTATTTGAATCCACCGTAATAACAGGCATGCCAATTCCAAGCAAGGTGGTATTGCTAGCAGACGTTACATGCGGAAGCTCCGGAGACACATTCGTAGATTATGCTAAACGCTCAAAGAAGGTAACGGTTATGGGGCGCGCAACGAAAGGATTAAACGATTACGCAAACCTAGCGTCCGTTGAATGGGAAGAAGGCTTTGAATTCCATTATCCAACGTCACGTCTTAGGCGTATTGATGAAGGACGAGGCATGACCGGAATTGGGATTCTCCCCCACATTCATATCCCTTGGACACCGCTACACATTGACCACGACATAGATTTAGAACGAGCGATGGACTATCTGAAGGGATAACGGCGGGACAGAGGGACAGATTCCTTGTCCCTCTGTCCTACCTACCGTGGGAGATGAAGGGCGAAGGTGGTTCCTTCTGGTGTGCTGTGCCCTAGCGTTAGGTCGCCACCTTGTGCTTGGGCGAGCAGTTTACTAAGAGGCAGTCCGATACCTAATCCCCGCTGGGTCATTTTCTTCTGGCTCCCTCGGTAGAATCGTTCAAAGATCAGCATTTGCTCTTCCTCTTTAATTCCTTTCCCTGTGTCAAGAACCTCAATAATTTCGTTTTGATCACCACGCTGTAAGCGAACAACAATGGTACCTGCACCTTCTATAGCTTGTTGTGCGTTGTTAAATAGGTTGAACAGGATTTGTTTCATTCGATAGGGATCGACATATACAGTCAGAGAAGAATCGATTTCTTCAACTTGCAGCGTAATCCTGTCTTCTTTTTGGACTAGGTTCCATTGATAAACAGTTTCTTGGAGGATACTGTGTAACGGGTGCCAATCAAGCTGAACTGAGAGCTCCCCGCTTAGAAACGAGTTGAAGTCCATTAAGTCCTCCACCATCGTTTGAAGACGTCTAATTTCAGCCAACGAAATTTGGAGAAACTCATCTGCCTCGTCCTCTTTCACAACCCCATCTTTCACAGCTTGAACTAGACCGCTAATAGAGGCTACTGGTGTTTTCAACTCATGTGTTACACCTGCAAGTAACTCCGTCCTTAGCTGTTCTAAATGCTGAAGGCGCTCTGACATGTGTTGGAAGGAATCAACAAGCTCAGACACTTCTTTCTCTTTTGGGTCAACAGGCAACTCGATATCATAGTTCCCTTGCTCAATTTCTCTCGCCGCAGAGGCCACATCTTTAATCGGTTTGACCACTTTACGAGATAGATAGTAAATACACGCCCAACCTGACACTCCTAAAAATAATAACAAGATTGCTACAAGTCCATACTCACGGTCTACATGCACAAGCTCTTCCCTATTTTGCATCACAAGCACATACCCGACCGTTGAATTGTTTACATGTATTGGGGTCTTTACGACAAAGGTTGTGCCCTCTTTCCCTGCAAAATCCACTTTTGAAATGGTTTCATCAGAGGCAATCAACGATTGGGGAAGTTTCTCATTTTTTGCAAAAGGCAACTTCGCATTCGGGAAAAGAATCATTCCCTCTCTATTAACAACGAACACGGATGGCGGAGTGTTAAATCGTAACATGCCCACACGCTTCTCGATTATCTTCTCTGTCGTTGGATTTACCGCCGCACGCCCGTTGGTTGCAACAATTCGATCTGCGAGTTCCGTTGACAGTAATTCCATGACGTTCAAGCGCTCATCAAGGGTTTGCTGGCGAATCCAAAATGTTGAGATTAGACCAATGATGAGGAGTCCTACGAGCAGGGCGGCGACGTATCTTGACGTCCAATAGCGAAGCAACGTTGTCTTTTTCGATTTATTCGACACAAAGCTGATACCCCAATCTGCGAATAGTTTTAATATGACCTTCTTCTACTGACCAATCTGTTAATTCCCGACGAATTCGCTTAATGGAAAGGTCAACGGCTCGGTCACTCCCGTCAAAATCCATCCCCCAAACCTGTTCAATGAGTTGCTCCCTTGTAAACGTCTGATTCGGATGCTTGCCAAGAAATAGGAGCAACGACAAATCTCGAGGGGTTAGCGCCAATTCTTCACCAGATAGACAGACCTTGTGAGCATCTTCATGAATCGTAAGCTGCCCATATTGCAGAACATTCTCATCAACTCGCCAACCCATCTGGCGCCGAAGTACCGTCTTTACCCTTGCGACCACTTCATTTGGGTCAAACGGCTTTGGAACAAAATCGTCTGCCCCACCATTTAATCCCTTTATGCGGTAGGGTACATCGCTGAGCGCTGTTAGCATAATAACCGGACAACTACTCCGCTTGCGAATGTGCTCTAAAACCTCCCAACCGCTCACCTCAGGAAGCATCACATCGAGTAATATAAGCGTAGGAAGCCCTTCTCGGAGTAGCTTCACCACTTCATCACCACGTTCTATGATTCGTGTTTCAAAGCCTTCTTTTCGAAGATAGACTTGTAAAACGCGGGAGATTGCCTGTTCGTCTTCCACAATCCAGATCATCCGTATCCCTCTTTCCAATCCTAGTCTCTTTACTATAAAGGATGACACCCTACTAATTGAATAAGAATGACGAAAGAAAGTGTGACCTCTCCAGCGAGGTCACACTTTCTTTCTTTATCTGATAGATTCAGGAAGGTTTAATGACTCTACTTGCTCCTTCGCTTCCTCCTTGGTCAGCTCTCCATCTTTCACTGATTCACGAATTTCCGTTAACTGCTCTCTTGTTTCTTCATCAAGCTGTTGGAACCCTTTCTTAATTGCGCGCTTCCCATTGCGCTCAGGTGGGTTGATTCCTAGCGTTTGTAGTTGCGTTTTCGCTTCTTCCTTCGTAAGTTCGCCTGCTTCTACTTGAGCTTTAATCTCTTCTAGCTGCGCTATTGTCTCTTCATCTAGACTTTCGTAAACTTTTTCCCTTACATGCTTTCCTTTAGTAAAGTGACCCGCTTCAAGCCCCAACTCTTCTATTTCAGCCTTTGCTTCTTCTCTCGTAAGTTCACCCGCATCCACTTGAGCTTTGATTTCCTGAAGTTTTTGTTTTGTATCTTCATCTAAATCTTTGACACCTTGTTGTTTAGCCTGACCCTCAACGCCATAGGCTTCCTTTATCGCTTGAAGTTGCTCTTTCGCCTCTTCTCTAGACAAGTCCCCCGATTTCACCTGTTCAAAAATCGACTTTGCTTCTGACTTCCACACACTCTCTTGTTGCTCAGTCGTATTGGCACCCTCATTTGTATCAGCGCCATTCGTTGACGCAAAGGCTACCGTTGGAACAAGCAGCGCCGTCGCCACAATACCTGCCATTACTTTCGAAGATCGTTTCATACCCATTCTTACATCAGCTCCTTTATTTATGCCGGTAACATGTACCGTATATCTACATCATAAAGAGCCAATGTGTCAGGAACATGTCAGTCTGGGACAGGGGGACAGTTGTTTTGTCCCACCCTCCCCACTCACACACTCATTTCCGCATGAACTACTTAAACACAAAAAAGAGGGACAGTTTACCTGTCCCCCTGTCCCGCGCTAGGCGTCGATGATTTGGCCTTTGCGGATGATTTTCTTTGTTAGTGGTACGTTTAGTTGTTTACAGTATCGTTTCAGTTCTTTCTCTTCTCTTGGTGTAACGATAGAGATTACAGTTCCTTCTGTATTGGAGCCAAGTCTACCTGTACGGCCTGAGCGATGAATGTACTGAGTGACATCAGTCGGGATGTCCAGATTCACGACTTGCGGAAGGTCTGGAATATCAAGGCCACGTGCTGCAATATCGGTTGCGATTAGAGCCTCGCTCTTGCCTGTCCGTAAGTTCTTAATTGCGTTCGCACGCTCGTCTTTCTTCGATTCACGGTGAATCGCGTCAACTGCGACCTTTTTATATTGAAGCTTCTCTGCCATTTCAAGCACTTTGTCAATGTGGTTCGTAAAGGCAAGTGTCTTCTTCTCTGTTCCACGAACAATTTTACGAAGTAAATCAATCTTCTCCCGCTCTTCTGCCAAGAAGTAAATATGGTCAACGTGTGGTGTCTCTACTTCGTCACGACTTACGCGAACGACTTTCGGCTGCTTCATAAAGGATTGTGCGTCTTCAGCTACTTCCTGTGGCAACGTAGCCGAGAACAGCAGAATTTGCGTTTCACTCTGCGCACTCTTCAGTATGGAATAGATCGTCTCTTTGTGCTCAGGCACCATCAGTTGATCGGCTTCGTCAAATATAAGCGTCTGCACTTCATGCATTTTCAACTTCTTCTGATTAATTAGCTCCTGTACACGACCTGGCGTCCCTACGACAATCTTCGGCTTCTTCTTCAGCTTCTCAATTTGACGCTTTACATTTGCCCCACCAATCAGTGTGGCACTTGAGTAGCCGCTTCCTGTACTCCACTTTTGAATTTGCTCATGGATTTGCATAACCAATTCATGTGAGGAGGCAAGGATTAGGGCCTGTACATGCTTCTTCTCTGGGTCAATCTTCTGAAGAACAGGCAGTAAATAGGCAAGTGTCTTCCCGCTTCCAGTAGGAGCTTCTGCAATTAAATCGTCTCCAGATTGGATAATTGGCGAACTTTGCTGTTGCACAGATGTTGCCGTTTCAAAGCCCGCTTTCTCCCACGCTTCATATATAAAAGGTTGAACGTCTCGTTCATAACCCCAGTCTGTTAAAAATTGTTGTTTAGATTCCAATGTGTGAATTCCTTTCTACACTAAGTATTTCTTCTACCTTGTATTATAGCCCATTTTGTCCTTTGGAGATAGGGCACCATTCTTTAATCAGTTCTGTTCACATCCTTAACATAATTTACATCTTATTGGTCTTGTTTCCATGAAAAGCCTCAAGTATACTAGTAAAGTACTCATTCATAAGAACTATATAATGGGCAAACTTATCGAAAGGTAAGGACGCAAAGCCACGGGCCTAAAGTAGGAAACTAAGGTCGCCGGGTTGCACTCCGTCATTGTCCCCTCCCTATTCTGGTGGGATTTTTTTGTGATGTTGTGAGAACACCGAGACATTAGACCTAGTTGCCCTATCACAGAGTTGGAGGGAACCATTATGAAGAAAGCAAACTTTTTTAACAAGTCGTTGCAACGTCAAATCTTAATCCCATTCCTATCCTTAATTACAATTGCCGGAATCGTCATCGGGATTGGTAGTTTTATGTCGACAATGAAAGTCACGAACGAAGAGTTGTCTAAGGCGATGCAGGAGCAGACACAAGTCATTAGCAACTCGATTGAAGCTGGATTGGATAAACGAGAAGTTGTTCCTGTTATGGGAGATATTCAATTCGGGGACACGGGTTATGCCGTTCTTCTTGATGAGAACGGGAGTTGGCTTTACCACCCTAACTCCGATTTAGTTGGAGACAGCAGTACCGAAGAACTTTACTACAAGAAGATTATAGAAGATGGTAAAGATTCAGGTGTTGTTCACTATACATATCAAGGCGATCAAAAGACACTTGGATATACATTCAACCCCTCGACAGGTTGGTTAATTATCGGTACCGTGTCAGATTCAGAGCTTGCCAAAGCAGCTACTCCTGTTCTTGTGAACACACTAATGATTATCGCAGTCGTGCTACTGCTTTCAGTTGGAATTACGTACCTCACTTCTCGACGCATCACAAAACCGATTGCTCGTATGGAAGATAAGATGCGTGAAGTTGCTGATGGGAACTTAACGATTGATTTAACAGAAGACATGCCGAACGAAATTGGTAAACTATCACGAACGACGCAAGAAATGAAAGAGAGCTTACGAGGTTTGATTCGTAACGTCTCCCTAGCAAGTGATTCTGTGTCTGCTCAAAGTGAAGAGTTAACTCAATCGTCCAATGAAGTGCGTGAAGGAAGCGAGCAGATTGCGTCTACGATGCAAGAACTTTCTTCTGGTGCTGAGTCGCAAGCGACAAGCGCAACGAACTTAAATGAAATGATGGAGACATTCACTGAAACCATTGGTGCCATGGCTGAAAACGGACGCGAGATTTCTGAAACGTCTACCTCCGTTCTTTCCATTACAGAGAAAGGGAGCAACCTTATGAATGCTTCTGTCTCACACATGGATTCCATTAATGTCGTGATGCAAGATTCTGTAACGAAAGTGCAAGAATTAGATAAACAAACGCAGCAAATTTCTAAGCTGATTCAAGTCATTAATGACATTGCAGAGCAAACAAATCTTCTTGCCCTGAACGCTGCCATTGAAGCTGCACGAGCAGGTGAACAAGGAAAAGGCTTTGCTGTAGTTGCAGATGAAGTTCGTAAGCTTGCAGAACAAGTCTCGAACTCAGTTGGTGAGATTACTTCAATCGTCGGGAACATTACGAAGGATACAAACAACCTTGTCACTTCTTTGACAAGCGGGTATGAAGAAGTCGATGAAGGCTCGAAGCAAATTGCTGTTACGGGTGAAACCTTCCAGCAAATTCGTCAGTCTGTTCAAGATATGGGATCACGTCTTGAAACGATGTCTACGGGTATAGACGATATTATGACGAAGACGAACACGATGAATCAGTCTGTACAGGAAATTGCTTCTGTTTCAGAAGAGTCTGCAGCAGGCGTCGAACAAGCTGCCGCTTCTGCCCAACAGTCAAGCAGTTCTATGGAAGAAGTGTCCATGAGCGCTAGTGAATTGGCCAAGCTAGCTGAACAGCTGAATCTTGAAGTGCGTAACTACCAGATTTAATTCTTTTCTCTTACCGAGTCGGATTCCGGCTCGGTTTTTTAATTGTTTTCCTTTCATTCCATATTCCCCCTTCTATTGGTACAATAACAAGAGAATGCGAACAAGAGAGGAGCGTCCTATGGAAGACCACCGGAAACAAACTTTAACGAAAGCAGCTACTTCCTATTTTCGACTCAGTTACTCGATTACAAGCATGATTCTCCTAGCTTTGACGATCGGCGGAACGATTCTCCTTAACATCTTTGATTTGGCTTTATGGTATAGTATTCCACTCTACATCCTAGTCGTACTACACGGAATCTATAAAGTAGGCTGGTATGCACATCAATACCAGATTCACCTCTGGTACGACATCCAAGAAGATCGTATTGTCGTGCATAGAGGCGTTTGGACGAAGGAACTCATCACCATCCCCATGTTCCGAATTCAACACGCGACGGTTGAGCGCGGTCCGTTGCTACGGTTCTATAACCTTGCCAACCTATCGTTTTATACCGCGGGAAGTACGTATACTATTCCTGCCATGACGAAGGCTCAGGCTGATACCGTCAAAGACGCCGTTATTAACTTAGCGAGAGCGAGGGAAGAATATTGACTCGTCAGCATCCTTTCGCCATTGCTCAGCACGGCTTTAAATTCGTTCGAAACTTAGGTATCTTTATCTTTATCGCAATTTTCCAAGATGTGTTAGATGGAGAATGGTTATTTCCATCCCTCTTTATAATAGGTTGGTTCATACTCGGGGCCTTGCTTGGCTTCTTACACTGGTATTTCTTACGATACGATTTAGACACGGAAGACTTGACCGTTTATAAAGGCGTTTTCTCGAAGAAAGTCGAGACGTTCCCATATGTTAAGATCTCAGGTGTTCACTATCAATCCAACCCACTGTTAAGACTCTTTAACCTTACATCTTTACATATCGAAACAGCAGGCAATATGGAAACGAGTGCTTCGTTGACTTTGAAGCACACAACTGCTCAGGAAATGGAGAACACGATTTTAAACTATGCAGACAACATTGAACTTACAAATGAGGAAGAACACGTTGTAGTAGAAGAATCGCCGGAGAAGAATACTGTAGACTATCGCCTTCCATGGTCCTACGTGATTGTGATGAGTGCGACCTCTAATTCGTTCTATGCGGGGTTAATCCTAATTCTATCAAGTTTAAATCGAATCTATGACTTTGCTTTCTATTCATTCGGGTTGAATCTCCCATTATCTGCTGAAGAATTCTCCTATGGAGCAATATTAGCGCTCAGTCCGTTGTTTCTCCTCCCAATCTTACTCATTTCGGTATTAGGAGCTTGGGTGTTTGGAACTATCATTGTCAGCTTGCGATACGCTAATTTCACAGTGAAACGAGACGGAGACAAACTATACATGAGTTACGGACTATGGACAACTAGACACATTGCACTGGAAGTAAGTCGGATTCAAGCCATTCGTATACAGGAAGGCATCGTTCGTAGATGGCTTGGTTTCAACTCTGTTGCCTTTGATAGCATCGGCTATGATCATTCATCGGAAGGATTGAATGAAACTGTACTCCTCCCATTAGTGAGAAGGAAGGAAACGTGGGAGTTGATTCAGCGGCTCGTACCAGAATTCTATGTTCAACCTACCCTGTCTCACTCTCCTAGCCGTGCACGTATTCGATTTTATAACAGAGGGGCATTTCTTCCTTTACTTATTCCAGCTGTAGCAGGATTTTTCTGGTCTCCATTATGGTGGCTTCTCATTGCTACACCATTCCTTCTGTACTTATCTGAGCTCCGCTTTAGAGACAACGGAATTGGAACGGTGGAAGATAAGATTGTCACCTCTAGCCGCTTGATCCAGAAAGAAATGGTGGTCATTCCGTGGCCTGGCCTACAATCCATTGACAGAACAGAATCCTTCTTTCAGCGGCGTCGGAACCTTGCTTCCTATCAAATCAGTGTCGCCACGGACAAAGTGTCGATGATGTACAACGCGAATGAATTAGACCCGAATCTTCACCCACATCTCATCTCATTCATGCAGCGCGACTAAAAGAACAGCCTATCTACTTGTAGATAGGCTGTTCTCATGTTAAGCGCGAAGCCACTTCCATATTTCTTTAGGTGTTGCGTTCTTTCCATACATAAGAATTCCGACTTCAAAGATCTTCCCAGCAATCTTCACCATCGCCCATACACTACCAACGAGAAGAACAAAAGCAAGGCCAAATTCAATCCATGGCCATTCCTCTAAGATTGCCATTCTCATAATTAGAACCGCAGGCGAAGTGAACGGGATAAACGATCCAACCTTTGCTAGGAGCCCATTCGGGTCATTCAACACAGGCCCTATAAAGATAAAGGATAGAAACGGAAGCATCATGATGACTCCTTGGAAATTACTCGCTGAATTCAAATCCTCGACAGTTGCTCCAAACCCAGCAAATAACGCTGCAAATAAGAAGTATCCAAGCAAGGCAACAATGACAAGAATGAGTAAAGATGGAACAAACAAATACTCATAGATTGGAATCTCATCGATTCGCCAAGCAACAAGTGGAACCCCGACACCAAGCCACACCCCTACTTGGGTGAGACCTAACCAGAAGTAACCGACAATTTTCCCTTGCATCAAATCAGAAGGCTTCATAGAAGAAAGAACGATCTCTGAAACTTTCTCCTTCTTCTCAGAAGACGCACTTTGGAAGATCATCACGCTCGTAAAGACGACGGCAAAGAACAGGATGAGGGCAAAGGCACCTGGAATAAATCCTTCTACGTTCTCACCATCAGCGGAGGCAGCTTCCTCAGTCCCCCCATCTGTGCTTGCCCCTTCAACCGTCTTAAATGAAATATCAGTTGAGGCAAGTTCAAGCTGTTCCTCAGTTAAACCAAGCTGGTTCATCTGGTACGCTTTAATTGGCTGACTTAATAACTGCAATTGACTTCTAAATCCATCAGTTACCTCATCGTGACTATAAACTTCCACAATCCCAGTCTCAATGCTATGTTCTGTTATTGAAAGGTACGCGGAATACGGCTCTTCGTTCACCTGTGCTACATCGACATCAGCTTTAGCAGCATCTTTCAATTCCCAGCCCAATCCAGACGCTTCTTCCACATACGCTCTCACCTCAGGCAAGAGTCCAACCGCATCTTCCACATACACCGTCATCGTTTCACTTTCCGCTTCGTCAGACCCACCAAATAAACTAGGTACAACTGCGAAGAAGATGAAGATGGCTGGAGTCAGCAACAATGAAATGAAGAAGGACTTGTTCATCACGTTCCGTTTATATTCCCACTTCGCTACTTTAAGCGTGTTACGCATCAAGATCACCTCCGACTGGCATCAATTCTTTCTCAGTAGCAATCGCGACGAAGATCTCATGCAAGGAAATGCGGTCAATGGATAACTCTTCCATGATAATGTCCGATGGAAGATGGTGAATCCATTGAGCGGGCACAACCTCTTTCCCTAAGTGAAGAACAGTGTAATCATACTGTTGCTCCACTCTTTGTACGAATGGGATTTCCTCAAATTTCGTAGCTTTATTCTCTCCTTTAATCGTACATTTATAGTTTGCGTATTCCTCTTTCACTTCGTTCATCCCGCCTTGAATGACACGCTTGCCCTTATGTATTAAATACAGTTCATCCACTAATTTCTCCACTAAGTTCATTTGGTGGGCGGATAGTAAAATGGCCGTCCCTTCATTCGCAAGCTCTCGGATTTCATTCATTATTAGATCTTGGCTCACTGGGTCGAGACCAGAAAAAGGCTCATCAAGGATCAATAAATCAGGTTCATGGATGATGGACACGATAAATTGCGCCTTTTGCGCCATTCCTTTTGATAGTTCTTCTACTTTTGTATTCTCTTTCCCCTCAAGTCCAAGCTTTTGTAAGTATTCAAGCGCTCTCGCTCTCGCTTTCTTTCTTGGGTACTCTTTCAGATCCGCAAAGTATAAGAAAATATCCATGAGCTTCACATTTTTGTACAGTCCTCGTTCTTCAGGCAAGTATCCAATCCGATGCTTTGGTATAGAATCATAACCGTGATAGGTGATTGTACCTTCATCAGGGCGCAAGATGCCCATGATATTTCGGATCGTTGTTGATTTCCCAGCTCCATTCGGGCCTAAAATCGCCATAATCTCGCCTTTCTTCACATCAAAGGAAAGCTCTTCTACAATTCGGTTCTCTTTAAAGGATTTTCCCAATCCTTTAACGCTTAATACGATATCTTCCATCATGCTCCTCCTTTATCTTCTTAATTGGTTTATACGATTCCACATGGAAAATGTTTCAGCAATTTCCTTATGATTGAAAGAGATGATGCAACATCCGCTCTCGGTCGTCAAAGAACTGCTTCATAATAACGTAGTGTTCTGTCTCTTCTATCCTAACTTCACTCATACCTTCAGAGGTCAACTGAATCATCCTTGAGTTTGGATAGGCCATAAGGATTGGAGCATGAGTTGAAATCACAAATTGCGAACCATCCTGAACGAGGTCATGAATCCGAGAAAGCATCGACAACTGGCGTAATGGACTTAATGCTGCCTCTGGTTCATCAAGAATATAAAGCCCCTTGCCCCCGAAACGATTCATAAAGGCAGCAAAGAATGATTCTCCGTGAGACTGTTCATGTAGAGAAGTTCCTCCGTATGAATCAATCACACGGGGCCCAGGTTCCGAAGATGCATCGAGCGCTTCAATATGAGTTGCCACGTTGTAGAACGTCTCTGCTCGAAAGAAGAACCCGTCTCTCGGTCGTTGTGCCCCTCTCCCAATACGAATCGACTCATGTAAATTAGAGTGAGAGTCATAGTTTGAGAAGGAGAAGTTCATTGAGCCTCCTTCTGGGTTAAATCCGAGCCCAACTGCCAACGCTTCTAACAATGTCGATTTCCCCATTCCATTCTCACCAACGATATAGGTTACATTAGGATGGAAATGTAACGTCTCTAACCTTCTCACTGCGGGTAAATTAAGTGGGAAAGAATCTCCCACAACCCCTTCTTTCTTCGTTACTTGCTTCAAAAAAGCTGTATCATCTGTTAAACGCATATCACTCAATCTCCTTTAGATCCTCTTCTTCTCCTATTGTTAGGGAATAGACAACCGCATAATCTGCTTCTTTAACTTCCTCTGGTAACTTCGTCGTCTCGAGCGTCGTTGTCCTTAACGAGTTGTCCTTCGTACCAACCAAATACGCAAGATACACTGTTTCTCCCGTGTGAAGCGTCAGTTTATCCGTAAAGTCCATATACCCAAACCCACTCAATCCTTCTGAAAGAAAGTTCACCGCTCCGGCGGTAGACCCAGGGCTTCCAGCTGTTACATGAATTTCTTCCTCATCTATGCTCGTTTGGAACGAATGGATGGCCTGATTAAAGTTCTTTGTGTCTGGGTCTACACTCTGAAGTGCATACCCTTGACTCTCTCCATCCTCGTATACATCAATTGTACGAACGAGTCGGTCTTCCCCGTGAAGCTTCCCGTCGACTGTAAACACCGTCTGGTTGTCTCCGCCTAACTGGGTGATTAGCTCTTTCTCTCTGTCTGTTAATGTAGCCGGCTTAATGACGAGTGAGGATTTTCTCCCCTTTTCCTCGCTCTCTTCAGTTGATTGTTCCGTCTGCCCTTCGTCTTTGCAACCAGTTAGAACGATGAAAGCCATCACCACCAACATCCATTGCTTCATCACGCTTCCTCCTTTTTATCACTCTATTGCCAATTGTACTGGATACAAGTAATTTTTCATCCTACTTTTGGAAGTTTTTTATCCACTACCTATGATAAAATTTGTATAACAGAAGCTTCTAAGTAGTGAAATCTGCTATGTAGAGAATGTTAAATGAGGGGGGAGACCTATAGTGGAAGTATGGTTAATGAGTATCTTCTCAAGCATCATCGTAGTGATGACCGTCTATAATATAATAAGAGTATTAAACATCGCTTATAAGAGGAAGGAACTAACGCTTCGAAAGTTTGTTCTCTATTCAACGGTTTCTATTGCAATTGGTGTTAGTGTCACTTCTGTACTACCCTTCGGCTACCAAAAAGTAGTTCAATACCTCTTGTAACACGCTTCACCAGCTATCATTCATGTAACTGCAAACTAAAAAAAAGCACTTTTGTGACCTTCACAAAAGTGCTTCTTCCTTTCTATTCAGTTTCATAAAGATGGCAAGCCACAAAGTGATTGTCCTTCACTTCTTGCCACTGTGGGACAACTTCCGCACAAATGTCCATCGCGTGAGGGCATCGTGTACGGAATACGCATCCACTTGGTGGATTCAACGGACTCGGTACATCTCCAGATACAACTATACGTTCCCGGTCCTTCTGCTTCGGGTCTGGGACAGGCACCGCAGAAAGAAGCGCCTGTGTGTATGGGTGAAGCGGTTCGTTATGAAGGTCATCACTTGACGCCAGTTCCACCATATTCCCAAGGTACATGACGAGTATTCGGTCCGAGATGTATTTAACCATCGACAGGTCGTGGGCAATAAATAAATACGTAAGCCCCATTTGCTTCTGTAGATCTTGCAATAGGTTAACAACCTGGGCTTGAATGGACACATCCAATGCTGAAATAGGTTCGTCACATACGATGAACTTCGGTTCTACCGCAAGTGCGCGTGCAATCCCAATCCGTTGTCGCTGCCCCCCACTAAACTCGTGTGGGAAACGAGTAATATGCTCCGAATCTAACCCAACGAGTTTAAGAAGTTCCAAGATTCGTTCTTTTCGTTTCTTTCCTTTAGCGAGCTTATGCAAGTCTAGCGCCTCGCCAATAATATCCTCAACCGTCATTCTTGGATTAAGGGATGCATACGGGTCTTGGAAGATCATCTGAACATCACGTCGAAGCGCTTTTAATTTCGCTCCCTTGTAGGTAAGGATATTCTCCCCCTCAAATTCAACCGCACCACTTGTCGGTTCGTACAAGCGGAGGATGGTTCGACCAGCTGTTGATTTCCCACACCCAGACTCTCCAACAAGGCCGAGCGTTTCACCTTCATAGATTTCAAGATTTAATCCATTTACGGCTTTCAGTTGCTTCTTATCAACGGTGAAATATTTGTTCAAATCCTTTACAGATACTAGTGGCGTTTCCGTCATAGCCAATCCTCCCTTCTATTCATTCCCTGCCTTCGCAAGCGGATGGTGTAGCCAGCATGCAGATTTATGGGTCCCTCCACGAACTTCTAAGTCGGGGTCATGATGACGGCATACTTCCATCGCATAGTCACACCGAGCAAAGAACGGACATCCAGGTTCTGGATTCATAAGGTCTGGCGGTGACCCGATAATAGGCTTTAACGGTTCTTTTCGATTCTGTTCTAGGGACGGGACTGACTTTAACAGCCCTTGTGTGTATGGATGTTGCGGGCTTTCGAAGATCTCATCGACCTTCCCCGCCTCTACAACTTGCCCCGCATACATAACAACAACCTCATCACACGTCTCCGCAACTACCGCTAGGTCGTGCGTAATTAGAATGATGGATGTGCCGGTACGTTTTTGAAGGTCTTTCATTAAGTTCAAGATTTGAGCTTGGATGGTTACATCAAGCGCCGTTGTCGGTTCATCAGCGATGAGTAGCTTCGGCTGACAAGCCAGAGAAATGGCAATCATCGCACGTTGCCTCATCCCTCCAGAGAATTCGTGGGGATATTGCTCAACGCGGCGTTCCGGTTGTGGAATACCAACCATCCCCAACAAGTCGATTGCTTGTTGGTGCGCCTCTTTCTTAGTCGCTTTCGTATGTTTTAAAATGCCTTCTGCAATCTGCTTCCCAACCTTTGTCGTCGGGTTTAGTGACGTCATCGGATCTTGGAAGATCATCCCGATTTCATTGCCACGAATGTTCTGCATATCACGTTCTGTCTTCTCTAACAAGTTCTCTCCGTTGAACAGAATTTGACCTTCTTTATACTCAGCAGGCGGCTTCGGAAGTAACTGCATGATTGATTTGGCGGTAACACTCTTCCCACAACCAGATTCCCCAACGATGGCGACTGTCTTTCCTTTCTGAACGGTGAAATCCACACCTCTGACAGCCTGCACGACCCCTCCGTACGTCTTAAAGGATACTTGTAAGTTCTTTACTTCCAGCACGTTCGACATAAAGATCCCCTTTCTACTTTCGCAGGCGCGGATCGAGGGCGTCCCGTAATCCATCACCGAATATGTTAAACGCAAACATGGTTAGAGAGATTAAAATGGCTGGGAAGAACAACTGATAGAAGTTGCCTACAAGAATGGAATCAAGGGCATCATTCGCCATGGTTCCCCAGCTCGCTTGAGGTGCTTGCACACCTAACCCCAAGAAGCTTAACGTTGCTTCTGCGAAGATGGCTGTCGGAACGGTTAAGGTTACGTTAACAAGGATTGGTCCCATCGTATTTGGTAACAAATGCTTCTTTAGTACCCAGCCCGTTTTCGCTCCGAGTGCCGTAGAAGCTTGCACGTATTCTTGTTCCTTCAACTGTAAAACTTGTCCACGGACAAGCCGTGCCATCGGAATCCAACCTGTAATTGTCATAGCAAGGATAATCGTCCATAAGCCAGGCTCTAAGAACACCATAAGTAGAATAACCATAAGCAGATATGGAATCGCATATAAGATCTCGGCAATTCGCATCATAATGTTGTCTGTCCGGTGACTCGAGATGGCCGACAGTCCACCGTAAATAACCCCAATAAGGAAATCAATAAGGGCTGCCATTATCCCAATCGTCAAGGATATACGAGCACCGTACCAAACTCGGGTGAAGATATCTCTCCCAAGTTGGTCCGTCCCAAACCAATGCTCACCGCTCGGGTCGAGGTTCTTCTCTGTAAAGCTTTGCTCATAATAGGAGTAAGGCGTTAACAATGGTCCGAAAATCGCAAAGAATGTTATGACAATCATGATGACTAAGCCAATCATTGCTAATTTATTCTCAAACAGCCTTCTCCGAACGTCCTTCCAATAGGAAACACTCGGTCGATTAATTTTCTCCGCTTGCTGGAAGTTATCGTCCACCTTTCTGAACATTTCTTCCGTCAGCTGGAGTTTTTCTTGTTTATTCATCATTGGCCCTCCCCTGTAATCTTAATTCTTGGGTCAATGAATTTGTATGCCACATCTACAACGAACACAAGGAAAATAAGGATGGCAGCATAGAAAACGGTCGAACCTAAAATGACAGGATAATCTCGGTTAAAGATACCCTCTACGAACATTTCACCCATACCAGGTATGCCGAAAATCTTCTCAATAATAAAGCTCCCTGTGACGAGATTAGCCGCAATGAAACCAAGCACCGTAACAACAGGTAGAATGGCATTCTTAATTGCATGGCGTAGAATAACCATGCTTCTTGAAATGCCTTTCGCTTTAGCGGTATTCACATAATCCTGCCCCATAACTTCAAGCATACTTGAACGCATGAGCCTTGCAATATAGGCCATAGGCATCATGGCAAGCGAGATGGATGGCAGCACGGTATGAGACCAAGATTTCCACGTTGCAACTGGCAACAATCCCCACTCAACTCCAACGTAGTTAATGAGGAACGTAGCCAAGATAAAGCTTGGTACGGAAATACCAATAATAGCTAACACCATAGAGATATAGTCCGGCCACTTGTTCCGATTTAAAGAAGCAATCACCCCAAGAATTAACCCGAACGTCACGGCTATAAGAAGAGCTTGCAACCCAAGGTGCAACGAAACAGGAAAGCCGTTCACAATATAGTCGTTCACCGAAATGGTCTTTGATTTCAATGATGGACCGAAATCGAGCATCGCAATTTGTTTTAAATAGATGCCATATTGAACAATCAACGGCTCGTCCAAATTGTAGTAGCGTTGAAGGTTGTTGTAGACCGCTTCCGGCATCGTACCTTCTCGAGCAAATGGATCCCCTGGAATACTATGCATCAGAGTAAATGTAATCGTAACAACTGCCCACAACGTCAGAATTGCCCACAGAAACCGCTTAATGGTGTACTTTAGCAGCACGATTGTCACCTCTATTTCAGTTCAGAATAGCCAAAATGTGGAACACATCTTTATGTAAAGATGTGGTATGCCTCTATGACAGGCATACCACGGTGTTCAGTATTATTTCTGTAGGTCTGCGTAGTGGAATTGAGAGTATTTATTGATCGGGTCGTAAATACCAGTAACGTAATCTTTCGCCACATAAGGTCTTGTGTAGAAGTAGATTGGCATGACTGGCATTTCATTCATAATAATTTGTTCTGCTTGATGCATCGCGTCCATACGCTCTGCTGTGTCCATTGTCGTCTTCGCTGTTTCAATTAACGCGTCATACTCACTGTTCGACCAGTTGGCATCATTGTAAGGTCCATCTGTCACCCATAGATCTAGGAACGTCATTGGATCTACATAGTCACCAATCCAACCAGCACGAGAAATCTCGAAATCTCCAGCTTTCTCACGGTCAAGCTTAACTTGGAATTCTACGTTCTCAAGTTTCGTAGTAACATCAAGGTTCTTACGCCACATTTCCTGAATAGCTGTTGCAATCGCCTGGTGACCTTCAGATGTGTTATAAAGGATAACGAATTCAGGCATGGAGTCTAAGCCTTCTTCAGCCAATCCTTCCTGGAGTAACGCCTTTGCTTCCTCAAGGTCTTGGGAGAAGAGTTCCCCCGCGTTCTCACGGAAGTCACCATCTACATCATTAATTCCAGAAGGTACTACTGCATACGCAGGCGTTTGACCACCTTGTGCAACGAATTCCACTAGGTCTTCACGGTTAATCGCCATAGAAAGAGCCTTACGAACCTTCGCATTATTAAACGGTTCCTTCTCCGTATTGAAGTTGTAGTAGTAAATCGCTAAGTCAGAAGCAATGTTGAACTCAGGGTCATCGCTCGCATTTAGCTCACCAATGACATCCTGTGGAATCGGATACAAATAATCTAACTCCCCGTTCCGATACATCTGCCATGTTGTAGATTCCTCTTCAATCATTGTGAAGTGAATACCGTCTAGATTGATGCTGCCTTCATCATAGTAATTCTCATTCTTCATAATCGTAATGTCTTGTTTGTGGTTCCACTCTGTCAGCTTAAACGCACCATTTGATACGTAGCCTTCAGCTTCTGTGTACCACTCGTCATTCGCTTCTTGAGTTGCTTGATGTACTGGGAAGTAAGTATAGAAAGAGGTTAAGTCTAAGAAGTAAGGTGTTGCTGTCGCTAACGTAACTTCCAACGTCTTCTCATCAACAGCCTTCACCCCAACACCATCGCGTAAAGCTTGTAATTCTTCGTCACTAATGTTCTCTACATCAGCCGAGTTGTACTCTGTACCACCCGCTAAGTAATAAAGCTGATACGCATAAGTTGAACCAACGTTCGGATCGAGTGCATGTAACCATGCATATTGGAAGTCGTTCGCTGTAACAGGGTCACCATTTGACCACTTTACATCGTCTTTTAAGTAGAACGTCCAAGTAAGCCCATCCTCAGATGTTTCCCACTTCTCTGCCATACCAGGTTGAACTTCTCCTTCAGGGTCTTTCTTCGTTAACCCTTCAAAGATATGGTTTAGTACCCAAGAATCATGTGTACCTTCTGCTAATCCTGGATGCAAAGCTCCTGGTTCTGAGCTATTGTTCAATCTTAAAATCTTCTCGCCTTCAGAAGCTTCTTCTTCAGTTGCTCCTTCACCCGATTCCTCCGTTGTCTCTTCTTCATTTGCTGCTTCTTCGTTTGTTGCTTCCTCACCTCCGAAGCAACCTGCAAGCGCAAGCATGAGCGCTAGCATTAAACCAAACAAACCTAACCACTTCTTTCTCATCCACGTTCCTCCCCTTCGTTCCTTAGAAAATAATTACAACTCGTACACTTATAATATTATGCAAATTTTCAGAATATGTCTATCTTTTTTCGGGTAATAATAGAGGATAGGGTGAAAAAAGTAGGAGATTTATAGCATTCGGTTCACCCTACTAGATTTCTAGAAGGCTTGATTTATAGGGATTTCTTAAAGAAAAATGAGTCTAGTAATCAAATCCTTATAAAGTAAAATCTAGTTTCTTTCTTTAAACTAAATAGAACTCGACTCTAAGACCATCCCAATCGCCAATCATAGCTACGACTTATTGTTATGCAGGTCCAACTTCTTCTAACACCCTTTAACACAATAACACTCCTACATAAATAAACCGCCTTGCATCATGCAGGCGGTTTAATGGTGTTCCTATAACGCATTTGAGAAAGAAGTGACAAACGCCTTACACGTTTCGACGTCTTCCTTCTCTGGTGCAAATTCTAGTCTTAAGCCTTCTGTAACCACATTCGCTCCAGTCTCTTTCAAACGTTTCTGAAGTGTATCCACAGCCCCACAAAAGATGGGATACTCCCGATCTCCAGAGCCGAATACAGCGGTTTTCAATCCGTCGAACTCCATAACTTCAAGGTCGTCATAGAAATCTTCAATTTCATAAGGGAGGTCTCCATCTCCCCATGTATAAGAACCAAGAAGCACAGCGTCATAGCGAAGCATTTCTGCTGGCATTAAGTCATCCATTTCTTCCATCGTAACGGTATGTCCTAGTTGCTTTAGTTCATCACGTAGCATGTCAGCAATTTCTTCTGTATTTCCTGACATGCTCACGAAGGCAATTAATACATTTGCCAAGCTCGATCTTCCTTTCTAGGCTGGGAGGGTTTCTTGATTCAAATGTTCTTTGACCCTCTTCAGTTGAGCGGCATAGACTTCAAATTGGACAGGTTGTTTCTGGTCTAATGCTTCATTTATTTTATAAGTTAAGTAATTTTCTTCTAATTCTAAATCGAAGTACGAACGAAACCATTGTTTCTCATAGAAGGATTCAAGGTCTCGTATGGACAAATATAACTGACGCTCTCCATTCACATCAATGAGAAAGTACCAGCCGTGAGGTTCCACGTATTTCCTTTCCCCCAATAGCGAGATCAGGTCCCCTTCTTGAAAGGTTTCTTCAAGATTGGACTCCAACAGTGAATACACATAATCTACATGGTGCGTAAACGTTTGTTTAACAACAAATTGATTGTACATCAACCGCGCCTCCCATTGAGTATCTTTGCACATAGCAAAGTTTTCACTAGTATAAATGATAACGATTCTCATTGTCAACAGCTTCATATCAACCTTCACACCACCTACAAAATGCGTGAAAAATCCGCTACAAGTCAAAGGGATTATGATTCGTGAACCGTGTTTAGACGTTGGCTTTTCTTGTATAAGAAAGCCACACACAGGTTCATGACTGTTGATTGACTTTCTTCTCTTCCCTCAAACCTATCATTCTTACACGCTTTACGTACACCTTACCGCTTTATCTCTTTCTTACGATGCGCTACGCTTTCCCCATTCTCGTCTGTACTGTTCTAGAATTATCTTTCTCCTTCTTATAAGATATGCATAGAAAGAAGCCTCTGCTTGGGTTAGCGGCAGAGGCTTTTCTCTTAACATGGTGACGTTTCTGAGTAAGTTGGCCAATCTCGTTCAAATGGCTTCGATTGATGGATCCTTCTTTCAAGGTGTTTCCTGAATTGGTACATTACCCATAGATGGGCTTTCGCTTGCGTGTATTTATAAATAAACCAAGGAAGAGAAGGCATATAATCATGGATGGCGACAATGCATTCGTTCTTATCTGGTATCTTACGGAACTCAAGCCTGCCACGCTCATTCTTCTCCTTATTATCGAAGATGCCTCCGGTAATATAATAGAGTGCTCGGTCCTTTTGACTTCGTTCATGAGAGTAACTCAACTCGAGTAGTGGATTGTTCGTTAAGAGAAAATGGAAGCCAATCTTGCAATTTAGCTCTTTGTCCACTTCTGCGGTGAGGAGTGGATTCATGACACCTGATAACCATTTTACATAGTATTGGGCTGCCCAATTAGCGGACTTCCCTTCTGGGAGAGGGATACGCTGAACAGAACGAACATCATGTTGAATCTCCGATGGCGCAACGTTTGGTTTTTTAGGCTTCTTCGCCTGCCTCTCCTGTTCTTCTCGTTCCTCTTCAAGTGCCTGCTTGGCTGCTTCTTTAAACGTCGTCTTCCCATAGCTTACTTCTTCATCCATAAGCTCCTTATGTGCAATCATTGGATGGACAAGACTTTCAATAAGCGGATATACCGTTTCCTTCGGCGTATTCGTCGTAAGACTGACCCAGAGTCTCGATAATTTGACCGTTAGGAAAGGCAGGTTGAATAGTTTTGGCTGCTTCCCCATCGCTTCTGCTGTCTGAATCATCATATCCTTGTACGTCATTACTTCGGGGCCCCCAACATCAATGGAGCGTCCTGATAGCCTTTCGTTGCCAATACTCTTCTGCAAGGCTTGAAGAACATCAGCTAAGGCGATGGGATGAGTCTTCGTTCGGGTCCATTTAGGCAACGCCATAACCGGCAGCCTCTTAACGAGCTTCGCTAGTATAGGGAAAGAAGAACCTTTAGGTCCCACAATAAGACCTGCACGAATTGCCGTAACAGGCGTACCATACGCCCGTAAAACTTCCTCGACTTCTAATCGACTTTCTAGATGACGAGACAGTTTCTTCGCCTTCGGGATAATTCCGCTCAGGTAAATCGTTTGTTTCACGCCTTGCCGATAAGCAGCTTGGGCGAAATTATCAGCCAATATTACGTCCATGTCTTCAAAGGATCCTTGCGTCAGCTTAGCAGAAGGCATCATAGAATGGACTAAATAAACAGCGAAGTCCGCCCCCTTCAGCCCCTCATCTGCATCCGACATGGAATATAAATCACAAGATCTCCATGTTACATGCTCACTATCCTCTTTATTATCAGCGTTACGTGTTAATGCGATTACATCTGCAAATTTCGTTAAATACGTTAGCAAGTGGTTTCCTATGTAGCCGCTAGCACCAGTCAATGCTACTACAGGCCTACGCTTCGTCTCTGTCATCTTTATCCGCTCCTTTGTAAACCCAATCCGTATTCAGTTTACCCTGAAGCCTGGAACAAGTAACCCACTGATAGGCTCCTCTAATTCAGACAGTTCCGTGTAGACCTGCTTCTTTATTGTTCTCCCCGATTGCTCTCATGCCCAGTGTTCGATAGAATGCCTTCACTTTGCTTAACGAGTGAAACAAGCCTGTTATATTCCAATTGAACGACCTCTGCTCCCAATGAAGTCAGTTCATAGTGTTTTCGACGCTCATCTGTAGCTTGTTCTAATTTCTTGATGACACCTTGCTTCTCTAACTTCGCAAGAGCGCCATATAAAGTGCCTGGACCGAGCTTTACTTGACCTTGACTTAGCTCATCTACCTTATTCATGATTCCATAACCATGCATTGGTTCTGTCAGCGACAACAAGATATAATATGTTGTATGCGTTAATGGCACCAATGTCTTTGCCGAAGCTTTCTTCATCTCTCTTCACCCCTAACTATGACGTCAAACGATATATCGTATACCGATATACTACAGAGACAGCGAACTACGATGCAACTCTATTCTGTAAATTTACAAAAACGATATAAAAATTGTTTTCGGTTTCGTATACTTGAAGAGGATTGAATTCTCATGACCCTGAATTGCCAAAGGAGGTCTTCTTGTTGTACCTTTATCTCTTTCTCTTCCTAACCCTTGTCGTTGGGTTCGGGATTGCTTATAGTGCGTATGAAAAGAAATTAGAGACATCACTTAAACTAAAAGAATTAGAACTGGAACGTGCCAAAGTGGAACTAGAACAGAAGAAGCTAGACAACGACCCATTCAAGAAGGGATAAAAGCCAACGCGCTTTTATCCCTTTCTTATATCGCTGAGACGCCAATATTATGCTGATAAAGCCAGTTCAGGCCATTTCCCACTTCTACACAAGAAGCTAATTTCCAACAATAAATCCCAAAAAATTCCGAAAATTATGTTTTACTTGTACATTGAACGGTTATGTAAATAACTGTAACACACTTTAGAAAGGGAGAGGATTTCAAATGGCTGAACGTTTCAAAACTGGTGAAAAAGCTCCACAAAAAGGTACGTATGAGTTTGACGGTTTAACGGACAAGCGTAAGAATGCGAACCCTACTAGCGAAGAATCACAAATTCAACTAGACAGTGGTGACACATTCCCACCGCTAAGCTCAAGTAATGAAGGCGCATATTGGAAGAAGAAGTAATTGTAAGATGGACCTCCCAGAAAGGGAGGTCCTTTGTTATGTTGATATAGCGAACTTTAGAAGGAATATCCCCCCGCCAATAGGACTGGTGACCGGACCCCAGTCAAACTTCCTTACTACGAAATTCTCCATGACTTAATTTAACATGAGAACGACAAACCTCTAAAAACCTCTATTCTACACAATCTACTACCACATTCTGTTTCACCGATAGGAAAACCCCTTGCATTTGTCAGAATAGTTAGGATATACTTGTGCTAACTATTTCTTAGAAAGGTGTGAAACGTAGCGCAATGAAGTACTAATCCTATCAACCTTAACGAGTTGAATACCGAGAACCACTTAAATGGAAATTAACTCGTTCCAGATAGGATAAGTATGTCTTTTTATAGACTTTATGCGCACCGATTACCCAATCATAGGGACTCGTGTACCCATTACTTATTTCCTCTCTGGTGCGTACAGGGAGGATTTTTTTATGCGATTGATGCATGCGAAGAACATTCATTACTCAATCGGAGACCGTACGCTCCTTCATATTGATGAATTAGCCATTCATCGTAGCGACCGAATTGGACTAATCGGCGAAAATGGAGAAGGTAAATCCATGTTACTTCATTATTTGATGGGAGAACTGGAGGGAGTACAAGATGTACGCTGGTATGGAACAAGAGCCTATTTCAAACAACTACACTCTTCCACTGGCAATGTGAGCGGAGGTGAGTTCACCCTTCAAGAGCTCGACCGGGTCTTCCAAGAACAAGCTGAACTCCTGCTCCTCGATGAGCCGACGAATAATCTGGACTGGCAGCACGTTGAAGCGTTCGAGAAGCGATTGCTTCACACCAGACAACCATTTGTGATCGTTTCTCACGACAGACAGCTACTTGACCGATTATGCACGACGATTTGGGAACTAAAGGATGGAAAGCTCTCCATCTACAAAGGAAATCATGAAGATTATGTAGCGATGAAGAAAGTGGAGCAAGACCAACAGCAACAATCTTATGAAGCTTACACGAAAGAAAAGAAACGACTACTTGAGCGAGCCAGGCAGAAAGAGCAACAGGCGAAAGGCATGCGAAAGCCCCCTTCACGAATGGGCAACTCCGAATGGCAATTGCACAAAGGAAAAGCTAAAGGCAAACAGCAGAAGGTCGAACGCGTTACGAAGGTCATCCAAGAGCGACTAGACCGTCTTGAACAGGTCGACAAACCCTATGAAGAAGCACCGCTCACAATGGAACACCAACACTTACGTCCAATTCACGGTACGTACGTGATGACGGCTAAATCGTTAACCGCTCCAAAGCCGAATACTTCCCTTTATTACATTGAACAACTGGAGCTATTGAATGGGAAGAAAACAGCGATAGTCGGACCAAATGGATGCGGGAAGACAACGCTCATCAAGCAACTCTTGAAGGAACATCACCCGATCATTTGGACGTCACAAGCTCGTGTTGGCTACTTCTCGCAAACGCTACACAGCCTACCAAAAGAAGATACAATCTTATCATTTATCGAGAAAGACAGCCCACTCTCTTCATCAATGATACGGACGATTCTTGGACGCCTCCACTTTTACCGGGCAGACGTTCATAAATCGATTGACGTTCTGTCTGGAGGAGAGCGAGTTAAAGTTGCCCTTGCAAAGCTAGTAACGGGAGACTACAACATTCTCGTCCTTGATGAACCGACCAACCATCTAGACATTGAAGCCATTGAAGCATTAGAGAAACTGCTTATTGCATACAATGGCACTGTCTTATTTGTGTCCCACGACCGTCGATTCGTTGATCGTGTTGCTGATTCACTATGGACCTTTCAAGATAATACCGTTCACATGTTCCAAGGTTCTTTGAGTGAGTGGAAGGAGCACGTAACCAACCCACCTATGCAGGATGAAGCAACCTATGACCTACTCACGCTAGAAACAAAGCTTTCTGAACTTATCAGTCGAATTAGTGTACCTGCTCCTGGTGATGATTCGGACCAACTGGAACAAGAGTATCAAATGGTCTTAGCCAAGATTAGACAACTTAAATCCAAATAATCAGGAAGCCCTGTCATCTTCGACAGGGCTTTTGTATTCTACTAGCTAAAGGTTATGAGATTTAGGAGCAGCGGGCAGACTAGACATAACAATCTATTTGAGAAAGGTGAACCTATGAATAATTCTTCAAGTATCCTCCATCTGTTCTATGTGCTTGTTATGCTTTCTGGTGCACTCTACTTTCTATATTTAAGCCGTAGGAGAAAAGGTGTTCCAGGGTTTGAGTACATGATTGCCATCATTATCCCAACCTGGTCTGGGGCGGCTTATTTGTCCATTGCTCTTGGACAAGGTCTACTCGAACAACCTGATAAAACCGTCTATTTTGCTCGCTACATTGACTGGGTCGTGACGACGCCACTGTTACTACTTGCGTTAGCCTTTACTGCCATGTTCTATGAGAAGAAGAAGAATAAGACAATCTTATTTACATTGATTACAGCTGATGTGTTTATGATCCTGACTGGACTCATCGCCGATTTCTCTAAAGAGAGCACTCATCTCATCTGGTATGGCTTAGGCGTCATCGCTTTACTCATTATTTTATACGTTGTGTGGTATCCACTACGCTCGATTGCTGATGCAGGTGGCCATGAACTATCGAAACACTACAAACGGACAGCAGCTTATTTAACCTCATTCTGGGTCCTTTATCCAACAATCTGGCTGCTTGGCCCTTCTGGTATTGGGTTGGCCCAGGAAATGGTGGATGTCATCGGATTTGTTGTCTTGCCTATCTTCTCAAAGGTTGGATTCAGTATCCTTGATCTTCACGGATTACGTAAATTAAGGGAAGCGGCTACGACTGTGTAAAGTAGTTCATAGCCTGCTTAAGGAAATGGGCAGCCTCTTCCCGCTCTAAATAATTAAAATGGTTCCACCCACTTTGAACGTGCGGCATGCGTATCCCATTGATTGACGCCATGTTGTTGTTATGAACAATGAGATCATGGGACAGGTTCAAGTAGTTCCCGACAAATGCGAAATAGGGCTTGTGAGCAGTGAATGGGTCAACTTCATTCAGCTCATTCGTAAAGCCACTCTCATTGGCTAAATCCTTAATCCCTTTGAGCGCCCCACGCTTGGTTAAATCCTTTAAATCCTTCTCCTTGATATCGAGGATATGGAGAAACTCAGCGGCCATAAGGAGCGTTCGCGTTAACATCGGGATACCTGCCCAAATTGACCCGTCGTTCGGAGTTCCTGCCATCATTAGCTGATGGATAGGTGCTCCATATTGAGCTCTGGCAGACCGACTCACAAGGCCACCCATGCTATGTGCATACACCATTACTTCTCCGTCATAACTAGACGTAGCACGCTTCAACTGGTCTGCAAAGCGCTTCGCACTGATCGCAATGGGGTCATCAATCGTGTAATACTCATATCCAAGGACTGTGAACTCGTTCTTTAACAGCTGAAACAATTGTAAATGGTCCTCAGTCGTTAACGTCCCAGCTAACCCATGCACAAGCACAGCGACTCTATTCGGGGAAGGTGGCATTTCTTCTATAGGAAGCTTCACAAGCTCCCCATCTTGCTCCTTTAGAAGGAATAACCCAACATCATCGTGCTGACTTCTCTTCTTCACACGATGCTTCGAGATATAGAAGGACTGGGAAGGTTCTTTCTTTTGAGGTTGCTTCGTTCGAAGCACCTCTTTTTCTCGTTCTTTAAATCGAAACATCTCCTCCATATGCTTCCTGCGAACTTCTGTCTTTTGCTCCTTCCCTTCTTGGCGATGGGCGAGCAGCTCCATTTTCGGCTCCATTTCAGCGAACAGTTTCATCGAGTCCTGTTCTAGCTCGACTAGATTCATAAAGTCCTCCTGTATGGCAAAGAAGAATTCATCCTCCTTTCCATATAAATCAATCCATGTATCTGGTACAGCCCCCGTCACTTCAACCCGATACAACGCACATTGTTCACAATGCTTTGCCTTGTTCAGCATCCCTTGTTTATGCGGGACCTCTTCTACTTTAATTTTACTTCCGTCAATCACGAATTCTCCACTATGACTCATAATAGAGAAATCCCCTTCAACAGGATCAATAATAATCCTTCCGTCTACAAATCGGACACCCATACTGCCACTCCTCCCGCTCATTCGTCTATGTATAGTTTATGTTGAAAAGAGAGTTTGAGGACTCCACGACCCAACGTTCCCCTATGCGAATATGGAAAAACAGGTCCTAAAGACCTGTTTTAACCAGTAAGAAGAATATAAGAAACGTTATACCGTTCACGAGAAACGTGTCGACTAAGCCATAACACCAAATTGAAAACCCTGCATTATAAATCGATTCTTCCATGAGTTGAGATGATTCTACTCCCACTTCGCTGTTACGTCAACAAAGACTTCTAGAGGAGCGTTTTAAGTTTAAGTCATCACCGATTAGAAAGGATGTCCCATTGAGACTCAGTCTATATATAGATCTCCACATAAATAAGAACCGCTCAGACCATACTGGTCTAAGCGGTTCTTCAATCTGAATTATTTAGCGGTCACAATATATTTCAAGGTCGTTAAGGAAGTGACAGAGATTGGACCACGTTGAGGGCTCTTCTCTGTGTGAAGACCTAGCGTGACATCTTTCGTTAACTCGTTTCCTGGAAGCGGAGAAGCATTCACATAAATAGCTGTAGCATCCATTAGCTTCTTGAACTTCTCTGCTGTTGCTTTATTTTCTGTGACAATTCCTTCTGTATGCTTCGCTCCATGAACTTCCATATAAGCCATTGCCTCGTTCACGCTCTGAACCACAACGATGCGTAGAGTTGGCTGATTGGAATCGTGACGTCCTACAAGGTTCGGCATAATTTGAGAAGCTGCATAGTCCGCTTGGATGTTAATGCCGTTCTCAACGACTGATTTATGCAGTGCCTCTTTGTTTTCCGTTAACCAGCGTTTATGAAGGACAAGCGTATCTATAGCTGTTTCATCCACTGTACGATTCGCAACGGATTCAAACAGAAGATGAAGGGCCTTCTCAGAGTCTGCATCTCCATCGATATACACATGGCGATGCGCCTTCGGGGTATTCAGGACTGGGAACGTACTTCCATGAACACCTTCCACCACTGAACCTTCACCTGGAATGACTAAATCAATCACGTCTTCCGATGCAAGAAGCTGTTGAGTAGTGGAACGATTTCCTTCATCCAACAACTGAACTGCTTCGCTAGGAAGTCCGTTTTTCTGGAGTGCTTTCTGGACAAGTTCTACAATTGCTCCATTTGTATAACGGATAGATTGAAGCCCACCAATTAACAGGGCATTTCCTGTCTTAATGCTTAATGCGATAGCATCAACTGTGACGCGCGGACGTTGCTCTCCGATGAGGGCAATCACCCCAACTGGAACCTGGAGCTGTTCTACGTGGTGACGTTCTAGGTCCCACTCTTTCCCTCTCTTCCATGTCGGATCATCCATCTTGGCAACTCGACGGAAGCGGTCTGCCATCACAGAAATCGCTTCTTTCCGTAGCGTCATCTGGTCAATTGGAAGATGATCGATGAACGAGTAACGTGCTTCTCCAATATCTCGATCATTTCCACGCAGGATTGTCTCGCTTTCTGAATCGAGGAGATCCGCAATATCATTTAATAGGCGGTCTTTCTCACTCGTTGATAGAACGCTAAGACGCTTCGATAATTTTTTTGCTTTCGTTGCTTGTTCGGTTACACTCATCATTTCTTTCGTGACACTCATCGAAATCCTCCCTTATACCTGATCAAAGACTACTTCTAACGAAACTATTCCTCTCTTGTAGGTACAATAAACGTCCATTACAGGAATGTTTCTAAAGTTGCAGTCAGACTTTCCCTTATTTCCGTTACTTCGATAAGGAAGTCAGAATTCCTTTAAACTTTTTTCCACCTATCCTTTAATGGTCTATAAGATTACTAGAAGTTCGTCTTCGCCCGTCCCTCACTTTGTTTAAGCAAGGAATAGACATACGTATCATATGCTTCTCCATTCTGATACATATAGTCCCGCAGTACCCCTTCCTTAACGAAACCGAATTTAGTCAACAATTGTTGAGAGGGGATGTTTTCCTTAAAGACAACCGCCCCGATTCTTCTGAGGCTAAGCTCGTTAAACCCGTACTGAAGGACTTTGTCTAAAGCCTCCGAAGCGTATCCCTTCCTCCATTGCTTAGGATGTATTTCATAGCCAACTTCAGCCCGTTTATGCTTCTCGGACCAGGCATGATAGCCAATTGTACCAATGATTTGTTGTTCTCCTTCAACTTCAATGCCCCAACGGATTCCCCGCTTCTCCTTGTAGCTAGTCGCAAAGGAATCAACGAACGCTTCTGCTTCTTCAATCCTCCGTAACGTGTCTTGTCCATAGTATTGTGTGATACCATCATGAGAAAAACAGGAAAAAATGCCTTGTGAATCTTTCTTGGTGATCTCCCTAAGAACCAATCTCTCTGTACTCAAAGTGGGGACCATTGGATCTGCCTCCTCGACTGTTTCTTCTACATGATTTCTTCACCCTGTAATGCTTTTCCTCTTTGCCATGACAACACACATCAATCTGCAATAAAAAAAGCTGAACCCTAAGGGTCCAGCTTCTTCCTTTTAGCCTTCAACTAACGTTAATTTGTGTACTTCACGATTCGCTAGTAAGTCGTTCGTGTTCTCGCGGTAAGATCTATAATGATCTGAGTTAATGTGCGCATTCAACGCTTCTTCGTCCTTGTATGTTTCCAAGAGCACGAATGCGTTCTCCACGCTCGATTCATAAAGAGCGTAGCCAAGGTTGCCTTCCTCTTCTACAGAAGCATCCCGAGCACGTTCAAGCTCTGTGCGAAGAGCCTCCTTCTGACCTTCTTTAGCTGTTAAAATGGCTGTGATTTGAATGGTTTCGTTCATGCTGCATTCTCCTTTAATTCGAGTTTCAACACCTTCATTGTAAAACATTCCACAATAGGAGGCATTTTATTAGCTTACAGATCTCGACGAAGCGCACGTAATACATCAATCCTCGTCGCTTTACGAGCCGGTTTCATGCCGGAAAGAACCGCTATCCCTACGCAAAGCGTCACACAAATAACAACGAGTGACAAAGGGATGTAGGAAAGTTGGATTGCCTCTTCTACTCCTTCCCCAAATGCAATTTCAATAACATAGGGGAGCATAAAGTTGATCCCTATGCTAATGAGATAGGCGACAACTAAGCCAACAAATGCCCCAATCACACCAATTGCCCCACTTTCAAGAAGGAAGATTTGCCGAATCATTTTCGGCTGCCCTCCTATTGCTTTCATGATCCCTATATCTTGCGTACGTTCTGTCACAGCCATATTCATCGTGTTGTAGATTCCGATAGAAGCAATAAGCAGCGCAATTGTACCGATTAATACAAGTCCAATCTTGACCACTGCAAATACAGTGTTTACTTGGTTCAATTCTTCCGTTACTGAGTAAATAAAGTACCCTTGTTCCTTCAGCTCTTCAGAAATCGAAGAAACGCTCTCAATATCCTCAGCAATAACTTTCACTTCTTGGTAACTATTGTTGCTATCTGCCATGATGGATTTCTGTTCCTCTTCACTCATGTTCGGGTCTAATATGAGTCCATTAGGAGTGCCTGTAAACGCCTCAACCGCTGATAAGGTAGACTGTGACACGTATACATCAACATCACGAAGCCAGTCACGAGAAGGGGCTTTCTTCTTCCCAACAACCGTAAGCGTAAGATCCTTCGAGACCCATTCGTCGTCCTTATATTGCTCGATTGTCAACGTAACTTCTTCTCCAACCAAGGAATTCTTCAGTCTAAATTCTTCCTTCACTACACCTTCTTCGGTATACCTCTCGTCGGACGCTTCCTCTTTCGCACCTTCTACATAAAATAGCTGTTCGGTGTGGTGCCCAATTAGGATTTCTCCATCTTTCTCGGGCATTCTCCCCTCTTCAAGCTCGACTCCCGCTTTCACTTCTGATGGGAAATCAACGACGAGTATAGACTGGTCAAATTGAAACTGCCCATAAGTAATGCGGGCTCGGTTATTCAGAAGATAGCTTTGTCTCGTTACAGCCTTGACGTTCGCCACCGATTGTAATTCTTCGATATGCTCTTCTGAAATGGACTCCCCATCTTCTGTTCCATGAACAGACACTTCCGTAACAGCTTGATTCTGCAATATTTCTCCTTGTATGTACTTTTGAGCACCGAACCCAATCGATGCAAGTATGATTAGAAAGGCACATCCAATGGCGGTAGCGAGGACGGTCATAAACACTCGTGACTTGTTCTTCTTCATATTCTGCCTGATAAATCGAAAACGATCGTTGACCTTCATCGTGCCACCCCTTCTCCGTTGTGAACTTTGCCACCATCTAACAGAATGGTACGGTCTGCGATGGCAGCCACCTCTTCGTCATGAGTAATCATCACAAATGTCATCCCTTCTTCGTTCAAATGTTGGATAAAGGAAAGAAGCTCGCGTTCTGTTTCCTGATCAAGACTTCCTGTTGGCTCGTCGGCAAACAGAATCGGCGGGTGTAAAATGAGGGCACGAGCGAACGATACTCGTTGTTGTTGACCCCCTGATAGTTCAGAAGGATAGTGGTCGGCGTATGCAGACAAACCAACCTTCTCTAACATCTCCTTCACACGTTGTGGCCGTTCTTTCTCTGCCACCCCTTTCATGACAAGAGGCAATTCAATATTTTCATAGGCGGTCATGCTCGGAATGAGTTGAAAGCTTTGAAAGATAAAGCCAACTTGCTCCAACCGAAGCGCTGCCCACTGCGATTCGTTATAGTTCGTGACGTCTTGTCCACGAAATTCAATTTGACCTGAAGTTGGACGGATATAGCCGCTCAATAAGTTAAGCAGCGTCGATTTGCCTGAGCCACTTCTCCCTACTATTGCAACAATCTCCCCTTCTTCAACTGAGAACGATACATCCTTTAGGACAGGAACCTCCTGCTGACTTCCTTTCTTACCGACAAAGTAGGAATGAGATAAATGATGTACATCAATCATGCCGTATGGCCTCCTTTAATTTCCTTCTACCTACTAGACGAAGAAAGAGAAGAAAACGGTGCAAAACATCCAGAAATTATCAATAGCACACCGAAATCGATAGATAGGTTTATCCACCCACGAAATGAGGAACCGCCCACCAAACGATAAAGGAGGCGATCATCATGGCAGATCATAATCAATTAAACAGCATGGAAGAACGTGCGGCAGAAATGAGCCAGGAGAAGAAAGAAGAAATCCTTCAAAACTTTAATAACTTTGCTAGCTACTTAGGAAGCAAGGTGAGCAAAGCAGAGAAATTAGGAATGAGTGAAGAAGCCGTTGCGAAGAGCGCAGAAAAAGTAGCGGATTATCTCGCTGACCACGAAGAGCCTAAAAACCGTGAAGAACATCTATTGCGTGAGCTTTGGAAGCATGGCGACAAAGACGAACAACACACGCTCGCTCACTTGCTTGTACGTATGGTTCAAGATTATAAATAGTAATAAAACAGCCTATTCCATCCATAAAGAAGGAATAGGCTGTTTCTTATTTCATCATGGGTACCATTGTGTCATGAACCCAATATGGCGCTGGATGCAAATAGGCTTTCGGACCAAATGGGACAGGGTCTGCCACATAGTTAAACGTTCCCTTCCCGTCCATGCTCGGCCCAGATGCCCATCGCCCTTCCTTACTAGCTTCACCGCGAGAAAGATTATATAAGTCATAGGCGACTTCCTGCTTCTGCAAGTGACGCGGAAACGTGGTAGGTACGACAAGGTCACCTTCTCGTTGTTCTAATTCTGCAATCGCGGCCGCCCACTGATTCTGATGAGCGGTATCCCGAGCAATCATAAACGACAACGTATCCTTCACTCCAGGATCATGAGCCATTTCATACAACCGAACAGCTTGTAGACGCCCCATTGATTCTGCAGTTAAGTTAGCTCGGAAATCTGCGAGCAAGTTCCCACTTGCCCCAATGTACGAAGCCGTCCACCGATTGCCAACACTATCTACTGGCATGGCTCCAAGTCCACTTGCGATAATATGTTGAGGATTGGTGCCTCCCATAACAGCTGCTACGACAGGTTGACTTCTGTACATTCGATCTTGTTCTTCAACAGGTGCTTTATCTAACAATCGAGCAATCAACGTTGCGAGCATTTCGACATGCGCCATTTCCTCAGTTCCAACATCAAGAAGCAAATCCCGATATTTAGCGTCCGCTCGGGAGTTATACCCTTGAAACAAATACTGCATCATGACCGAAATCTCACCGTACTGGCCCCCTAAGATTTCTTGAAGCTTTGCGGCAAATAAAGGGTCAGGACCTGCTGGCCTCGCATCATACTGTAATTCTTTTATATGATAGAACATGTTCTCACTCTCCCTCAATCTAGACTTCATTAGAGGGTATGACTGAGAAGATTGTCCTCATGTTTCATACTTAACCAAGTCGTTCTTTCTCTTCATCCTTCATCTCTTCGACTAACTGGTACGCAAGACGGTCCACTAGTAACGTGACGTGTGGATGCTGATGGAGTACAGAAGCTGGGAAGGTAGATTGGACCTCTTCTGATACCAATCGCTTAATCGCCATTGCTTTCCTAGAACCTGATGCAAGCAATAAGATATGTTTACTCTTTAAGATGGAGCCAATCCCCATCGTTATTGCGCGCTTAGGAACGTCTTCAATGGATGGGAAATACCGAGCATTCGCCTGACGTGTGGACTCTGCAAGCTCAACAGTATGAGTAAGACCATCCAAGTCGCTTCCCGGTTCATTGAAACCGATATGCCCATTCTCCCCAATACCAAGTAGTTGAATATCAGGTGGACCGATTTCATCCAACAACGATTCATAACGTTCGCATTCATCTTCCATGTTTACTGCCTTGCCATTCGGAATATACTGTCTGATAGCATCAACATTGATATACCGATAAAGGTGTTCCTGCATGTATGTATGATAGCTTTGAGGATGAGAGGCTTCCAAGCCAACGTATTCATCAAGATTAAAGGCAGACACCCTGCTATAGTCCGTTCCCTTCTGTTCGTGCCCAAGTATTAACTTCTGATAGGTACCAAGCGGCGTACCCCCTGTGGCAAGCCCCAACACGCATGTCGGATTGGCGCGGACATATGTCTCAATCATCGCTGCGGCGTTTCGGCTTAGGTCATCGTAATTCTCACATAAGATTACGTTCATATTTGGTCCACCTTTCGTTATACCCCTGATTTAAGAGTAATCTCCATAATCCACAAGCACAATATCTACAAAAAGGACCGTTTTTATACGTCTAAACTGAAAAAAGAGAATACTTAGTTCAAGCTTACCACACGTCCAATTGCTATGTATGGACAAAACACCCCCACCTAAAGAATAAGCGTTTATACCCAGAAGAACGTTGATTCACTAAAAAGTGAATGACGATTCACCCCTCATGTGCTACGATTTAATCAGAAAATTCAATATTGGAGGGGTATCTGTGAAGAAGGGTGACGTCTTTACTTGGGAAAGAACCTTTACGAATGAGGAAGTGTTGGAATTCGGTCAACTATCAGGTGACCAAGGGCTGCATCATGTTCAACCAGACGAACAAGGTCGCCTCATGGTCCACGGCCTATTAACCGCAAGCATCGGCACGAAGATTGGCGGGGATTTAAACTACATCGCGAGAGAAATGGTAAGTGAATTTATCCGCCCTGTCTTTACTGGAGATACGATTACGTGTGAAGTAACGCTAACAGACGTAGCACAAGCAGAAGGTTTAAAGCGAGTGAAAATGATCACCGTCTATCGCAACCAGAAAGGGAAAGAAGTTCTGACTGGTTCAAGCCATGGTATTGTGAGAGATCTATAATAATCTCAAGCATTGAAAGATGTAGAAAAGCCGCTCACAGCTATAGGAGCGGCTTTTCTTTCATTGCGACTGTACATACAAATGTTCCCCCTTCAAGGAATGGAATAGTTGACATTAAATTAGGGAATGGATACCATGATAATGCTCAAGCGGAGAGCGAGTGTCTGTCTACATACACACTAATATCCGAATACATACTCAAGGGGAGACTCTACAATGCCATGGATTAAACCAGTCAAACAAAAGGAAATGAAAGAACTACAAATAAACGGAAACATACCAGAGCCATCACCACTCTTCGACCGATTGCTGGCCAATGACCCTAGCATCTATGAAGCCTTCCTACCGCTACAAAAGGCGATCAAAGAAACGGACCTACCCGATGATTTACGGGAAGCAGTCATTACCTTCGTTTCAATGAAGAATGGGTGTCAGTACTGTACAGAAAGTCACTCGAAATTGCTTCAAGACTACGTAAATGTAAATGACGTGAAGGAATGGCTTCAAGACTATCCCCAGTCTACAATGAGCGAAGAATGGAAAGCGGTCTTGTCCTACGCCGACAAATTAATTGCTAAGCCAGTGGAAGTAACGAAAGAGGATGTAGAACGCCTTTCAGAATCTGGTTATACTCCTAAACAAATCTCACAAATTAACCAAACAGTAGCTTACACAAGTTACACTAATCAGTTATCAATTGGGCTAGGCTTATAACTCAATACATGTAAGAAAGAGCATCGTCTATGACGATGCTCTCTTTAGTAGGTTTCTAATCGACATTTCATACTGAATAAATCGAAACTAGTCCTAATCTTGCTCAGTCTTCCAATTAGATTGAAAGAAATAAGGTCCACAGTCCGGTTCATGAGTTACCACGTACGTCCACTTGAAATCTACATCTACTACATAGACGTCATCCATGTAACCATCCACGTTATTGATTACATCTGCCGCCTTTAAATTGGTCGCATTCCTAATCAGAAGGGTATCTTCATCGCCTTGATAGAACAGGTAACAGGCATTTTTATGTACCTGGTTAAAGGCTGTCATTGCCTGCTGACCTTCTTTACAAGGAAACTTTCGCCAACTGAACACATGCCACAAGTATTGATGAAGTTTAATGTTCCGCTTTTGAGATAGGCTCAGTGTATGTGCAAAGGCCTCTTCCCACCGCTGACGTAATTCCTTACCTCGATAGGTACACGTAGAAACAGGAATACCCTTGTCTTTAATTCGTTTAATTTGGCTCATGAACTCCTCCACAATATATACAGGCGTTTATGTTATAGGAAAGAAACTTACAAATGAGTTTCGTTCACGCGTTCCATATTCATGCCTTCAATGCGACATCTAATCTTGTAGCAATGTTCAACAAATGGATGCGATCGGTCATTGGTTTCCATCATTCTCAATCTCCTCTTTCCTAATCTTCTATCGAACATAGCAAGGCCAACAATGATCACGTTCTCTGAATTCATCGCATCTTCAATAGACAGGGATGGATACCTCATGAATGGTTCATATAGATGGTAACTTTCAAATATGCTTTCATTCACCATAACTTCCTCAGATTGTTCAAAAGCCTTATTGTATTCTTGTCTATTTAATGAATCACCCGGTTGTGCCTCAGCAGCACTTGAAACCTTTCTGCTCTCTATCATCTGCCTATACAGCTTCTCACGATGAACTTGAAAGGTGACATCTGAAGCACTGAGTATTTCTTCTTTATCGAACGTAATCCATACTCTAGCTGGACGGTCATGAAATTTCCGATAAACTGTTGCGTGCAATTCAATCCGTCCCTTTAACTTCTCGCATAAGAAACTCTCTAGTGTTGACTTCGTCTTACTCCATTGCATACTCATCACCTCCGAAGCACATGGGAATATTCTCACTATACATCTAACGCTTTCTAAAGTAGTAGACGAATGCTTTCATCATTGGACGCTGCACACCTTCAATTACGATTCGTCTTTAAACGGTCCACATACTCTTTGGCCTCAACAAGAGAAAGGCCTAGCGCTTCTCTCGCCCGTTTAACCGCGCGCACATCCTCTCCGTCTTTCATGATTTCACGTAACTCCTCATTGATTTCAGGTTCCGGTACTTCTAAATGGTTCGCTAATCGGTCAAGGTTCTGCTCCATTAACTTCAAGCGACCTTCCAACTTTTCCACCTTCATCATGATCATTGTAATCAGGACCGCTAGAGCGAAAACGACACATACTAAAGCAAATTCCATTACACTCACCCTTTACTGTTCAAATTCTCTTCTAAAGGCATCTGGATAGTCGACTATGATGCCTTCCCTATCGACCGTAACCACGGTTTCATAGTCTTTGCACGTATACCGAAATCTTCTATACCCATCCTCTGTATCCCCGAGGAACGTGTAGGTTTGTTCTACCTTCTCTAGTTCCATCGAAGGAACATCTACATACAACATCGTAAACACTCGTACCTGTCCTCGTTCCCATGTACAGCGGTTGATTGGGAGCGTATTTGAGAATGGCGTCATCGAAATGTCGACATCAATGGCATCATCCATCCCTTCTAAAACAGACCCATTCAAATACCATTCTCCGGTCCAATCACGCCGTAAATAAAGGGATCTCTTCGTTACTAAATCCGTAATATCTACACGCTTCGTAAACCACTCCTGATCTAGAACCACCTGATAAGAGAATTTGTACGCATTCCCACCCCTCATAAACAGGACCAAGCTTTCTGCAACTAAATCCGATTCTATGTTGCGGATGGTTAAATATTCAGCCCCAGGCTGCTCAAGGTTTGTCCAGAAAACGGTCTTATCCAATGGCATAACCCCTCTCTCTCTATTCGAATGTACACCTGTCCCTCGTACTTACTTTGGCTAGCGCTCCCCCCTAACCCATAAATGATGAAATCTCATGTTCACTGGCAGCTTAACATTTAGTAATTATGTAAATTATTTCATAAATAACACCATGACAAAATCATTTTTTACACCCACAGAAAAAAGGAGGCTATCCCTAACAGGGATAACCTCCTTGTATGAATGAAGGAAAGTAACAAACAATAGCGCTTCATGTATAGCGGTCATCATAATCACGAAGTAGGTCAACATCACAAGTCACATGACACTACGTAGTCTTAGACGCCTCTAAAGCTCTTACTGAACTGACTCGCTGCAACATATATTCAAGAAGGAACAGATAATCTTCTTCGTTCCCAGTCTGTTTAGAAAGCTCAGATAAATGTTCTACTATATAGAAGCAGTCATTTTCGTAGAGGCTGTCTTGGTCAAAGCCTAGAATCGTCTGGCGAGCAAATTCCCATAACTCTGGTTGGACCTCTTTATCCATCGTTTTACTGAGCAGGGAAACCATTGCAATCAACTCTGTGATAACAGTTGAATTTTGTTTCGCATACTCACGTATCGAGGCAAAGCCTTTGTGGAGGTAATAACGGAAATCCTTTTGGTTCAGGATAATCCGAAGCTTCTCATTCCGGTCGAACAGGTACGGAGAGAAGTTCGTATTCTGACCAATGCTCTTCAACAAATCCGCGATTTGATGAATCGTATTTGAAACGGTAAGCGGGTCGTTATGTCCTAAAGCTTTGATCGCTACTTCAGCAAGCTTAATCAGTCCATACTCTAAGTCTTGAATTTCGGTCTGCTTGACACCAATTTCAATGGATTTCAGATAGCGATCTGAGTTAATCGGATGTCCATATTCCCAATAGGTAAGGAGTGGGGTTCCTTCTACCACGAATTCTCCGATACGGATATTAAACTTAAGCAGCGCATCATCTCCATGAGCCTGCTTAATTAATTTAGTGAAATCCGCAACTTGAAGATAACCAGATTGATTCGCTTTAATGACCTTACCATGCTCCTCATCTGGCAAGGATTCTGGCTCCACGACTTTCTCAAGGTGATACGGCTGTAACTCCTTTTCTAAAGAAGACTGTACAGACTTCGACTTTCTGTTCATGTTATAGCTAATATTGTGAACTTGCATCCATGTTGTTGTATGGTTGATGAAATAAATAAAGGTCACAGCTGCCGTAATAGCGGTCAATATAGAGAATACTGGTGTAGCCGCGATATACTCCTCTTCTTCATGAGTCACGTACAAGAAGTTTAACAGCACGTATATAAAACTCCCGTTAAAAATACCGAGTACGTGTTGGGTTGCTCGATCGCTTACGAAGTTTACTAGCATCTTAGAGGAGAACTGTCCGCTGAACGTTGTTAAAGCAACGAGCAACGAGTTGATTGTAAATGCACTTAGTGTGAGCACCCCGCCTACAAGGGCACTCAATAACACCTGCAGCGTTTGTCCGCTAAAGCCAATAGCAGGGGGTAAATACAAACTGACATCGATCACATAATCCAGGTAAAACGTAAAAGCAGATAATAAAATCGCCCCAATAATATACCAAAGTGGCATAAACCAAAGCGTTGACTTTAATTCACTCTTCCGCTGACGCTTCGACATCTTAAAGTACTTTCGTAGATAGTAATAGAAGCCCATAAATTCACCATTCATTTCGTTAGTAGTTAATACTTCTATGTCCTTCCCTGAAAAGAAATATACTAACCTAAATAAAGTAGCTTTGCTTAAAAACAGGTGTAAGGACGGAGGAATAGGCTAGGTGTCTTAGACTAGTTACTAGTTGTCCGCCATTATATGTAACAAGCTCTATACAATCCCTCTCCCCCTTTAATGTGTAATCCCCTTACCATTAAGACGGTTTTGAACAGATTCGTATTTCGTTATATAATGAATGAAAAGGTAACGGAGGGATATCATGGCTACACATAGGATTTATCGTATGAGTTTCGGAAGTGTTTATCCTCACTATATTACGAAGGCAGAGAAAAAGGGGCGTACGAAAGAAGAAGTCGATGAAATCATCACCTGGTTGACTGGGTATAGCCAAGAAGAGTTAGAAGCTCAACTCGAGAAAGAGACAGACTTCGAAACATTCTTTGCAGAAGCTCCTAACATGAACCCAAACCGAACATTAATCAAAGGCGTCGTCTGCGGCGTACGAGTGGAGAACGTCGAGGAACCTGTCATGAGGGAAATTCGGTATTTGGACAAACTCATCGACGAGTTAGCCAAAGGGAAAGCTTTAGAGAAAATCTTTAGGAAAGACACCTAATCACGGAAACACTGACCCTTTCTTAGGTCAGTGTTTCTTATTGTTCTGAATAGAAACAGTACGCCACGAAAGTCCGAAGTGATGTAACTCTACCTTCTAATCCAGTTCAACCACTTGTCTTCTATATACGTTCGTCTTCATGAATCGTAACGGTTAGATAGTCCTTCTGAAAAAACTTAAATACGTGATTCCATGCAATGTGACCTCTCTAAATAGCTGCTCTTTCAGTTCTCCTTCCTTCTCAAAGCCTAAACTCTCGTACAAGCAAATCGCACGCTTGTTAAATGAGAACACGCGCAAATACACTTTATGTAAGTTTAATTCGGAGAAACTATAATCTAAAAGCAGATTCATGGCTTCCTTCCCATAGCCCATGCCCCAGTAATTCCGATTTCCAATATCAATGACACATTCAGCATTCCGATTCTTAAGCTTTCCTCAAGTGAATACGCTCTGTATGAAACACTATGATCATCCTCCTTTTATCTGTGCAGACTATTAATTCGCACCCTCTCATATTCCAATTATTTCAAACCTCATCGGTATACTCAATCATTATGACCTTAAGGCATCTCTCACCACCTCTCACAAAATATGAAGGGTTGAAGCGAAATTCGGAGAATAGTGTTTATATGAAACTCACTAAGGAGTTGACGTTATGCTTGAAGCTGTTGATTTATCCTTGAAGATCGATAAGAAGCGTTATAAGAAGGAGCTAAAGCAAACTCAGTTAGAATTGCTCCAGTTACAGCGGTCCATCTATGACCATCAGTTGGGAATACTCATCGTATTTGAGGGATGGGATGCAGCGGGAAAGGGCGGTGCCATTAAGCGTTTGACGAGTGGTCTTGACCCCCGTGGCTTTGATGTACATTCTATCGGTGCTCCCTCCACCCTTGAGAAGAAGCACCATTACCTGAAACGGTTTTGGAAAGAGGTCCCTCCTTATGGGAAGATTGCGATTTTCGACCGTTCTTGGTATGGCAGAATTCTCGTCGAAAGAGTCGAGAATTTCGCCTCTGTCTCCGAATGGAAGCGAGCGTACGAAGAAATCGTTCAGTTCGAACACTTACTCTCACAAGACCGCTATGTTGTTATTAAACTCTGGTTGCATATCTCTAAGGACGAACAGCTCAAGAGATTTGAAGAAAGGCAAGCAGATCCATTAAAGAAATGGAAGATCACTGAAGAAGACTGGAGAAACCGAGCCAAGTGGGATGCCTACGAAGAAGCGATTGAAGCTATGATCATGAAGACCTCTACGCCAGAAAGTAGATGGCACATCATAGAAGGAGAAGATAAATATTACGCCCGAGTAAAGACGAATCAAACGATAATCCAAGTGATTAAAGAGCGGCTGAGCTTGATGGATGGATTGTGATTTAGAATGCTTAATGACTTGGCTCTGTTAACGTTTACTAGTGTTATTAATAAAAAACTGAACTTCCCTTAAGATGGAAGTTCAGTTTTTTATTATCTTATTGAACTTGGCGGTAATTATAAATTCGTTACATCAATGAATCATGAAGTTACCCTACCTATTTGTTACGTAGACTTATCCCTCGTTCAAACTCCCAACAACACTTTTTATTTGACCGCCTCTGCAAAAGCCATGCCCACTAAACACATATTGACGGGGTTAGTGAAGCAGCATACAATATACCTATGAATACTATGCATATTATTACTATGCATAAGGAGGAAAGGTAGATATGAAGATTAGTAAAGAGCTACTTAAAGGGAGTACAACCACGTTAATCCTAAGCTTGCTCGACACGAAGCCAAGGTATGGGTATGAAATCATCAAGGAACTGGAATTGAAGTCTGAAGGTATTTTCAGTTTTAAGGAAGGGACGATTTATCCCATCCTTCACACTCTTGAGAATAAAGGGCTGATTGTCTCCTTCTGGGAGGAAGGGACTGGAAAGAGAAAGAGGAAATATTACAAGTTAAATGATTCAGGTAGAGAACTTATCCAAGAGAAAAAAGAGGAATGGTCCGTCTTTAAAGACGCAGTTGATCAAGTGCTACATGGAGAGAAAAGCGTATGGGATTAGATAAGAAATTTGAAGCCTATTTGGATAAGTTGTGTAAGCGAATAAGGAATAAAGATGTACATGATACCATCAAGCTTGAGATTGGCGATCATCTTCAGGAACTCAAGGAGGATGCTATGGAGAGAGGATTTTCTGAGGAAGAGGCTATCAATCAGGCATTGACTCATATGGGGGATGAGAAAGTATTAGGAAAGCAATTGAACAGGACGCATAAAGCCCCAATGGATCTACAAATTATCCTTCCCGTTCTCGCGGTTTCTCTATTCGGGCTTCTGATTATGTACAACCTGCAATTTCATTCGACCATTAAAGCTCTTCATGAGATGAACGTATTCAGTAATAGCCTTGTATACTATTTAGCTGGCCTTCTGAGCATGCTAGTTATGTTCAGATTTGATTATAGAAGACTTGCAACGTACTCGATTCCTATTTATATAGGAACGTTACTCATTCTTTCATTGACTCTCCTTCTCGGTGTCTGGGTCGATGGCATCCCCTTCTTAAATATTGGCTTTGCCTTCATTAATTTCACGGAAGTCACTCCATATCTCTTGGCCGTATCCTTTGCTGGAATCTTTCACAAATGGGATTGGAAAGACACACGAAAGTTCTGGATTGGAGCAGGTGTTCTTGCCTTACCAATCCTTTTACTGTCAACGACTTGGGCAGTGGCTGCCACTTTCCTCAGCTTGATTGTATGCATGACCATTGTGTCCGTGTCTAAGGCAAGCATCAAGCAAGTCTTAGCCATTACTCTACCTTTATCCATATGGCCGTTGGTGCGTTTCTTCGTTCAAGCAGATACGTCTACACTCCCTAACGCGTATGCTGGGTTAACCTTGAGAGATGCGAACTTCATAGGAAGTGCCTTGCAGTCCACTCCCGAACCCGTCTCTCGAGTCCATACAGATTTCATCTTTTCGTACACCATCTACACATTCGGTTGGTTGTCCGCCATCATCGTATTCGGGTTGATTGCCTATTTCATCTGGAGAATCATTCGTACAGGCAGAAGGATGGTTTATTCCTATGCTCGACTTCTCACCATCGGCCTGGCAGCGACATTCTCCGTGCAGTTCTTCCTAAGTATTCTTATGAACTTCGGATTACCAGGGTTGCCTGGCGTAGCCATGCCTTTTATGAGTTTCGGTGGTTCCCACATCCTCATTGAAATGATCGCTGTCGGCTTATTATTGAGTATTTACAGAAGACGCAATACAGCCGAACAAGCTATGGCATACAGCTAAATACCTAAGAAATATTACTGTTTTCTAAGGGAACACGATACAAGATAACTGAAGACACGTAGCCGACCGGTTCGGCCACGTGTCTTTAAATTACCCAGATCTAGATTCACCGGTAACTTCCACATCTCGTGTTACGTCTATGTGACTTGGGTTCTTCTTATACTGTTGTATTCTTTTTATCTAATAACCTTCCAATTCCTAATAAAACACTTATAGCAACATATAGGAATCCATTAGCTACGATTACAAGACCGACAAAAGCTGACATAATGGCTCCTCCTTGTCCGGCATTACCGAGACCCACCAGAATTGCACCAATTATAAAGCCAACTAGAACGCCAAAGACTGCTAAAAGGATTCCAGAACCGAAGAAGGGAAACTGCCCACTCTTTCTCCATTTAACTATGAATAGATTGACTGGAATTAACAATGCTGCAAGAAATAAATAAATGAGTACATCCATACTATTCCTCCTTAACAGATCTCTAAGTCTAATAGAAACTAAACAGAATTAGCATAACCAAGCTCTATGGTAAAGAAGCCAAAGGAATAACAATTATTTCCATGAATTCGAATCATTGTTATTAATGTTCAGTAACAGCTGCCTGCACCCAACACGCAGACCACCTTTATTCATAGATTCTGCAGGATCCTTAATTGACTATATTTCTCTTTCCATTGTTACCCTTCAGAAATAGACCATTAAATAATTGCCTTGCTGAAACATATACCAATGCTCCAATCAGAAGGGCAAATAAATCCAACCATCGCCCATCCTGATACCGTTCAGGTTGGGTAAACAGCATTGATGTTAGCATCCCACTAATTATCAACGACGGCACCATAAAAAACACCCAAGGATTCACAACCCACTTCCATTTGAGTCCACCTTGTAAAGAATGATGCATAAATTCACTAGGCCCAGCGAGAGAGGCAATATAGAACATGGTCATCCACACGCTATACAACTCAATCCCGTTATCAAACTCAGGGTGATAGTACTCCATAGAATAGTAGGAAATGAAACTGAGACTTGCAATGGTCAACACGACAGACCATGCGAAACGAACGAACTTATAGGTTGGAAAGAAGGACCTCTTGAACGCCTCGTTTAGCTTGCCCTCATCTCCAAATGACTCAATTGCCATCCGCACAGCTTCCTCTTCAGACTTCCCTTCGATAAGAAGCTCTTTCATATGATCCTCGAGGTGTCCAACCACTTCTTCTCTCAACTCTTCCTTCTCCTCATCAGGCAGGTTATTGGTAATCTCCTTTACATACCGCTCAATCTCCTTCATCCAAATTCCCCCGAAGTAGTTTCAATTAATGAATGGATTTGCTTCCAATCCTTAAGTTTTCCCGCCAATACGGTACGTCCTGTCTCGGTAATGGAATAATACTTCCTCCGACCACCAGCGGATTCTGTACTCCAATACGATGTCACACATTCCTTCTTCTCAAGCCTCTTCAAAGCTGGGTACAGGGTCCCCTCATTCATGTGGTACGCATCCTCACTTAGTGTCCTGAGCTTCTTAGTTATTTCGTACCCATAGCAATCTGCTTGCGACAAGATGGAAAGCAACAAGATTTCAATGCTCCCTTTCATCAGCTCTCTGTCCATTACGTCGCCTCCTAATCGTAGTGATATTTACATTGTATAACTATGTACATCGTATAACAAGGTAAATAAACCTAAATCTTTCCAAAACAAAAAAAGAGCCCTACCCTTTGCAAAGAGTGGACTCGCCTATTAGAATAACTCTCAAACCAATTCTCTTATTGCATTTCCATGTGATCCCCATCAATAATTCCCCTTCGTAATTTCAGTAGTAACTTGCTTTCAGTTAACGCAGTGTGTACATAGAATTTAATACTACATCTTTTCACCTATCCTGTTCTGTTAGTTGAAGAAGAACTTTGAGTTTAGTAGGAACCTATTTCTTCGCACACACTACGAATCATGGAAATAATCCTTCCCCACTACATGATCAATCCCGTAACAACAGCTTTGGAACAACTCGAATGTAAACGAGTTCGCTAACAAGCTCAATCATCGTCTGAGTAATAATCACAGCCGCTACGATGTCACCAATGTTTGGCAAAGTCAAGGCAAGTGGGAGAACAACGAGTGAATTCCTTGTTGAACTACTAAATAGAAGTGCTCTCCCTCGCTTCGTGCCTAATTTGAACCACGCTGCCACGTATTTCGCTATGATTGGCATAGCAACCATAAAGATGAGATAGAGCGGAATTACGACAAGAATATCGTCAATGTAAGTAGGCAATTTCACAATTTGCGAAGCGACAACAGCAAAGAGCGTCAACGCCATGAAAGGAACAGGTAGCCATGCAGAAGCACTCAACACCTTCTTTCCACTCACTTTCTTCCTTGCCCTAACTTGTACGAGCAAGGCGAGTACTAGAGGAACAAAGATGATTCCTATAAATGCTTCTATAAATGGTACAGGATCTACCACCTTAACAGCGTCACTCCCCATAAATAGCCACAAATAAAACGGTAACAATACCATCTGCACGACGAACAAGAGAGGCATTGAAGTTAAGACTACCTTCTCATCCCCTTTCCCTAAGGCAGTAAAGACGATGACGTAATCGATACATGGAGTCAATAACACTAAGTAAAATCCAAGCAATACCGATGGACGGTCAGGTAGAAATTGGGCTAACCCCCAAACGACAATAGGTACAAAGATAAAGTTCACGAGTAGCAAAGCCCTCATGTACGCTCGGTCTCCAAACGCTTCTTTCATTGAAGCGAATGGAATCTGTGAGAACATACTATACATTAAGACAGCAAGAATAATGGAAATGAATGCATTTAACCTTCCAGCATAGTCAGGCATAACGAAGCCAAACGCCGCTGCTAGGAGTAAACTACAGAGGTAGAACCACACTTGGTTCTTCTCAAGATATTCTCGATTAAACAAGGAATCGCCACCTATCCGAATCTACATCCTTCCAAGAAGGAACGTTTCATACAAATGGAATACTGTTCCAAACACAGATCACTAAGACTTCCTGTGTTAGTCAACCAAACCCTTCATTCTAGACAGTATAGCAGGTGTTCAACGGAAAGAGTGTATACACTTTACAAAACTACCTATCGTATCTTCCTTATCCTTCTTCTCCACTGAAACCCGACCAGTAAAAAGATAAACAAAACGTTCGCTCTTAAAACAAGAAGCGAACGTTTTGTTTGTTTATAGTAACGACGTAAGTTGAGATACGCAATCCATTCCATAGACCTGTATGTATTTAGAAGGAAGCCATCTTTCTTTATTTGAATTTCTATCATCCACACAGAAAGAGTAGAGTAATCAGTAGTCGATTTATGTATCCTCATTCCTTGTAAAAATCGTATCTTTAGAACTTTTCATACTCCCCGTCTTTGTACACTTTGTAATAACCTAAGGTTCCCGTTTTCCCTGATACCCGCGTAGAGATTGAGACCAATTGAACAGCATAATAAGAACCGTTTTCATCCTCCCTCGCTACTTCCTCTGCCCCGAATGAAATATCCTCGTCTTTCCCCTCAGGAAGTTGCTGTTTCAAGAAGTTCACAGCTTCTTCTCCACTCAATATTGGAAGGGATGCCTTCTCGCTTGGCTGACTAGCGTTTTGTGTGTCTTCATCAGATAAATGAGCAGCTTCGTTTGCAACAGATGCCTCTTTTGTTTTGGATGGTTCTTCTTCGTTCGATGAAGTTGTAGCAGTATTAGTAGAATCTTGTGCAGATGGTTCTTCACTCTCACTCCTATCGACGTCTGTTTCACTTCCTTCTGAAGCGTGACCTGAATCACCTTCATTCTGTTCCGATTCTTTTCCCTTGTTCGCGGATGTTTCTTTAGACTGCGAATTCACTCCTGTACTTATTGAATCCACTTCGCTTTCAGACTGCTTACCTACACTTGTAGAAACGTCCGATGTTTCACTGCATGCACTGATTCCGATTAAGGAAACCAATACAGCAGGCACAACAAGCCATTTAGCCTTTTCCATTTTTAGCATCTCCCATCTTTCTTCCCAGTAACAGTTTATGAGTAGTTCGTCTACATAAATGCAATACCGAGAACTCACGCATATACCAATTATTTCAAATTAGGCATGTAAATTCAATAAAGAAACACGCCCTAAGTTAGAGCGTGTTTCAGTTCTTCTTCCCTACGACCGAGATAGTTTCTCTTTCAATCGATCGTATTCTTCTTCAGTTAGTTCACCTTTGGCTAAGCGATGCTTTAACGTCTCTATAGAATCAGTTTCAGAATTCTTATGGTTCTTGCTTGCCTTCACCAACATAACTCCAAGAACTAAGATAATGACTATACTCAATAGACCTAGGAAGCCAAAGTTGAAAAACCAACCTCCCATGCCGTTATCATGCATCATAGTATTCATCATTCTTTCCATTGAGTCATTCCTCCTTCACTTACACCATACACATACCCCGTACTGTATTTAAACTAACATGCTCAGAGGTATTTCTTAAGGGGAGGTGGTCGTAAAGAAAGTACATCAATGAACACTTCCTACATCCGATCTTAGGGCGAGCAGTATAGTCGTTTAAGGACTACTCACCATTCAAATAATTAAGAATCTTGACTTCATATCATTAACCACGTCATCTATACACCTTTCCAGAAGTTCAACTTGGTGTTTCATGTGATGAATCTGGTCGTCTACTGTATGACCTTCGATTGGTACAGTCATTACAAGCAATCTTGAACTCTTAGGCCTGGCATGTAACCCATTCCTTTTCACTCGATTGATCAGCTCTTCTCCAAAGATGCGCTTATTTTCTATAAACGCGTCATAGTTCGGTAAATGCTTGACTTTTTGATACGGTTCATAGGGATAGGTCTCAAAGCGGATGCCTATCTCATTCAACCCCTTTTGATTGTTCAGCATGTTGATATAGGTGTCTACATGCACATTAAAGGTGCGCGCAATCCCGTCATGTTGAAAAGGTCGTTCGCTAGTCCAACCACTTTTTGAAATGAGAAATATAAAATTATGTCGGCCAGCCCCCGCTACGTCTCCCCAATCAAGAATCAACTCACTTTTTAAAGAGAAAGCAGCAGCTAATATTTTCTGCCAGCAGATCTTCCGCTGGATTCTATCCATCTCCATACCTGTTTCCAAACTGTTAATTGGTTTCCTTAAAGGGGTGTAGAAATGATGTAATTTGAGCTTAAAGTCTTCAAAGACCATCCTTAGCTTCTCATGATGTAAAGTCCATCCATCCTTTAAAAACAAGTCGTAATTTAAGAAGATAAACTGCGAATTTCTAGGTCTAACGGTTGTATCAAGCGCTAGAAATATGTAGTGAAATTCAGTATGATCAATGTCTAACTGATACTTATTAGCTAATCGAACCTTTGCTTCCATAGACACATAACGGTTTGTTTGCTCGTGCCCTTCTGCAGCCCCCATTTTATTTTCTACTACAATTAGTTTAGTGCGATTCCCATGTACAGCCTTAACAATTAGATCTGGCGTGCCAATTGACTTCCCTAATCCTACACGAGTATCAAGAACAAATTCCGTTCCATCATCTATACTGATGTATGCTTCATGTAGAAATTTCAATAGAAATTCCTCAGACTCTTTAAAGCAACTGACTAAAAAATCAGATATCACATCTTCTCTGTAAAAGCTATTTAAAACATCGAACACATTCATGTTGGTTGAATTCCTCTCCAAACAATTTAATCTTTCTAGAAATAAGAATACATCTACTATTAGCATCATAAACAAAATTCTCTAAATAGGGATACATTTAATACAAAAAGCGCAAACCCAAACCGGATTTACGCTTAACATTAAATATCCCTTTATATTAATTAATCAATGATTGCAGCGGCGCAGGAATCCTTCCCCCCCCCCCCGTTTCATCAGTCCTTCGGATGAGTAAGGATTAACGCCCATCACCGGTGCTCTTCCTAAGAGACCCCCGAATTCAACCATGTCGCCTTCTTGCTTGTTCGGAACTGGAATAACGCGTACGGCTGTCGTTTTCTTGTTGATCATTCCGATGGCGGCTTCATCGGCGATTATGCCTGACAATGTACTTGCGGGTACATCTCCGGTTAGGGCAATCATATCAAGACCAACAGAACAAACGCACGTCATAGCTTCTAGCTTAGCTAAGCTTAACGAGCCATCTTGAACTCCTTGAATCATACCGTTGTCTTCACTTACCGGGATAAAGGCACCACTTAATCCACCAACGTAGGAACTTGCCATAGCTCCGCCTTTCTTCACGGCGTCATTCATAAGTGCCAATGCGGCAATTGTACCGTGAGTCCCAACGCGCTCTAACCCAATTTCCTCAAGGATTCGTGCAACGCTGTCGTTCAACGCATTGGTAGGGGCAAGGGATAGGTCTAGAATTCCAAATGGAACTCCAATGCGTTCCGCCACAGTTCGGCCAACGAGTTCCCCCGCACGAGTAATCTTGAATACAGTGCGTTTAATTACCTCAGACACTTCGCCTAAGTCGGCTTCTGGATGCTTCTTCAATGCGTTCAATACCACACCAGGTCCACTGACACCAACATTTAGGACGGCTTCCCCTTCACCAGTCCCGTGGAACGCTCCTGCCATGAACGGGTTATCTTCCACAGGGTTTGCGAATACGACAAGCTTGGCACAAGCAATGCCATCTTGGTCCGCTGTTCGTGTTGATGCTTCTTTAATAATCTCACCCATTTGCTTCACAACGTCCATGTTGATTCCTGCTCTCGTCGTTGCGACGGACACGGATGCACATACCCGTTCCGTTACCGATAGTGCCTCTGCTAACGAATCAAGCAACGTCTGTTCACTTTTCGTTACTCCTTTATGAACAAGTGCAGAGTATCCACCAATAAAGTCAACGCCACTATCCTTGGCAGCTTTGTCTAGTGTCTTCCCGAGCTCAATGGCTTCCTCTCTTGTTGCGTGCCCTAGGATTTCTGCAATGGGGGTTACGGATATTCGTTTATTAATAATCGGCACTCCGTATTCTTGTTCCACCTGCTCAGCCATTGGTTTCAAGGAAGACGCATAGTATAAAATTTTGTCATAGACGTCCTTCCTCATTTGTACCTGATCTCGATTGGCGCAATCTCTGAGATCGATTCCGATTGTAACCGTGCGGATGTCTAAGTTCTCCATTTGAACCATACGAATCGTTTCTGTGATTTCATGTAATCCGATGTTCATCTACATCCCCCCCCTTAAATCCGGTGCATTTCCTGAAAGACTTCTTCTAATTGTAGATGGATTTGGACGCCCATCTCTTCCCCTATTGCATTGAGCAATTCACGAACCTCTTCTAGTCGATTGGAGTTCGTCACATCAATCACCATCATCATTGTAAAGAACTCCTCTACAATGGTCTGGCTGATATCCAGTACATTAAATCCGTTCTCGGCGAGTACCGTAGTTACTTTCGCAATAATTCCTACTTGATCTTTCCCAATGACGCTGACAACTGCACGTTTTCGATTCAATGGATCGTTCCTCCTTGTCATAAACATAAAAAAAGAGATTGGAAGTTCTCCAATCTCTTACAAAGCGGTATCGATTCCAGATACACCATGCCGTCTATGTATCTGAGTACGATTCTGTCCGTTTGCCTGAGATTGTGAACCCTTCGGCGCTGCACATGCAGTCTCTCCAGAATTGGCTCCAGCTGTAGTGTGACCCACAGCCTTCTATGCCTGATATGTTTAGTTGTGTTGTATCATACCAGTGGACGACTAAACGGTCAATACGTAATCTGCCTAAGTCGATTCCTTTGACGGTGGATTAATTAAGAAGAAAGTAAAGACCAACACAAGCGCCACAAGCACAGCGAAAGTTACATAAATATAATTTGGAAGGTGCTTCATCATAAGAGCTGCAATAGGAGGACCGAGCGCAACACCAATAAACCGCATGCTGCTATACAAAGACGTAATGGTGCCACGTTCTTCTTTCGGGATTCCTTCTGTAATAAATGCATCAAGGCAAGGAAGGGCAATTCCAATCCCTACACCTCCGATGGATAACCACGTCGTATAATGGATCAGACCTCCGCTTTCTCTTATAAAGAAAAATGCTCCTGCCGTAAGAAGACTTCCGATGAGAAGGAGAATTTTCATGCGCTTCTGATCACTGCCAATCTTACTTCCAGAAACGTATGAGGCAATGCAAAGGAACAAGAGTGGCACAGCTAACCAAAGCCCCTTCACGTAGCCTGTCTTGTTAAACTCGTCTTCAAGTAAGCTAGAAAAATGAAATAAAAATGCAAATAATACAAAGATAAGAATACCGCCCGCGAGAAATACACCGGTAAGCCAGCGCGCATCCTGCTTGAGCAATTCCTTCACCTTCTTCAAGAAGGCACGAAACGATTGTTTCTCTTCTTCTTGGTCTTCCTTTGGAACTGACACCAAGAAAACAATAAGCAACACGGCAATGAGGGCCAGGACTGGAATCGCCACAAATGGCAAATACCAAAGCGCAACCGCCAGAAACGCACCAAGAACGGGGCTCAACACTTTCCCAAATGTATTGGCCGTTTCAATAATCCCTAACCCCTTGCTCACTTCCTCCTCGCTCTCATACAAATCCCCTACCATAGGCATGACAACTGGAAAGGCGCCAGATGCTCCAATCCCTTGTATGAAACGACCTATAAGAATGAACAAGTATGGTTCACTCATTTGCCAAGCTGCGTAGCTTGCAATTACACCACCAACCGCCACAATCAACAGACAAGGAACCATGACCTTCTTCCTTCCAAGTCGGTCCGACAAGTACCCAGCCACAGGTATGAGCGGGATGGTCACAACTGAATAAATGGTAATAATTAAGCTCGATTGGAAAGAAGTAATTCCAATCTCCTTCTCCATTAACGGCAAGACCGGGATAAGCATTGAGTTCCCTAGCGTCATAAGGAGAGGTATCGAGGCTAGCGCCCATAAATCCCATTTCTTCTTATCCACAACCCGCACTCCTCACAAAGTAGAGATTTAGTCACTTTACTTTGTGATAATTAGAGAACCAGTATACACACCGTGACCTTTCCGTTTATTGGAACGTGTTAGCCTGTCCCTTTCAACTGTTTAAATGCCTCGATAAATTCATCAGGATTCCTGTGTACATTAAAGGTGAACACACCTTGATTCGTATGAACGTATAAGGTGAAGAAGCGTCCTGCCATCCGCTTCACTGACAAATCGTACACATGCTGAATATGGAACTGTTTCTGTTCAAATTTAACACATCCCTCATGTAGCTCTATGGATTCCTCCACCTCAGAGTAGAGTTGCTTTGCGTTTTCAATTTTCCTTTCGACTCTTACGTACGGTTGAGACGCAATCATGTCCTAACCTCCTCCGAACTTATTTCGCGCTCCATTTAGTGTACCACGGAGCCGGGAACGTATGAGAACCGTGGGTACCAAGCGAGGTGTTGATTAAATAGTCAGACGAATCACTTGAACTTCCGAACGGAACAGTATATATTTAATTCATCAAGAAAATTTGATTAAAGGATTGGAGGGCTCACCCCATTATGGAAATGAAATCGAATGTGGCAACACGACCACTCACAGAAACATTTGAACACTATGAGAAGCGATTTAAAGCACTTGCAGACAAGAGACGCCTCCACATACTCCATGAGATTACGACTTACGGTGAAGTATGCGTCTGCGACCTAGCTGCTAAGCTCGAGCTCCCACAATCTAAACTGTCCTACCACTTGAAGCTCCTACTTGACGCAAACTTAATCGTAAAGGAAACACGAGGTACTTGGAGCTATTATTCCCTACACAATGAAGCAATCAACCATCTATTGTCAGAAGAACTATGCTGCTTGTTCCGGGGTTAGTCTTCCTATCCACAATTAATCAAAATAAATTGATGAACGGAGGGTGTTTATGCTTGTACATGTTGGGTTAAATGTAAGCAATTTAGACAAATCGGTGAGTTTCTACAATGACGTCTTCGGTGAAGAACCTGTGAAAGAAAAGGTAGATTACGCAAAGTACCTTCCTGAGGGTCTTCAGTTAAACTTCACATTAAATACATCAGAGAGTACAAAAGGCAATCAGGTGAACCATTTCGGCATTCAAGTTGAGAATCAAGATGAAATTCAGTCTCAGAAGAACCGTCTGGAGAAACTCGGCTATTTCACGAAAGACGAGATGAACACGAGCTGTTGCTATGCCTTACAGGATAAATTTTGGGTCACAGACCCTGATGGGAATGAGTGGGAGTTCTTCTATACGAAGAAGGATGAATAGAGAAGGTAAAGGCACCTATAAGGTAGGTGCTTCTACCTTTCTTAACTAATCACTAGTGTTTACAAAATAAAAATAGTCACAAAAAAGTAATTTAGTGGTAAAATAGTCACAGTAAAAAAGAACGATGATCGAGCATTTTATTCCTTATCCAATTTTCACTTATTCTTTTTTAACTACATAATAAGGATGTTGATTTATGAAAGTTGTGCTTCAAAACGAAGGCGGAGTAACGAAGCAAGTTAAATGCGGATTTAGTTGGACGACGCTCTTCTTCGGATTCTTCCCAGCATTATTTAGAGGGGATTTAAAATGGGCTGCCATCATGTTCATAACCGCTCTTGTACTCGGTTCATTCACATTCGGGGTTGGTGGTTTCATTGCAGATGTTGTGTTTGCTTTCACGTACAACAAGACATACATTAAAGAGCTAATTGAAAAGGGCTACCGTCCAGCTGATGATGAGTCACGTGCGATTCTACAGCAACATGATATTGTGTCTAAGACTGCTTAACACACAAAGAAGCACACCAATTACGGTGTGCTTCTTTCATATACTATGCCGGAAGCACAGAAGCTCCCATCAAATAGTGGTCCACTCTTTTCGCAACTCCACGACCTTCGTTAATTGCCCATACAATCAAGCTTTGGCCACGGCGCGCATCTCCAGCAGCGAAGACCCCTTCTAGGTTTGTCTCGTAGTGTTCGTACTGTGCATCAATGCGGCCACGTTCTGTCGTAGTGACGCCAAAGTGTTTTAATACTGGTTGTTCAGGACCTTCAAAACCGATGGCAATGAAGACGTATTGAGCAGGCCATACCTTTTCAGTGCCTGGAATTTCTTCAAATTTGTATGTGCCGTCTGCTTGTTTCTCCTTCTTCATATGAATTGTGTGTACTTCTTTCAAATGACCTTCTTCGTCTTTCACCATCTTCTTCGTCTGGATGGAGTATTGACGAGGATCCTCACCAAATACGGATTCGGCTTCCTTGTATGCATACTCAAGGGTAAAGACATTCGGTGGTTCTGGCCACATGTTGTCTGCATTGCGGTCAGATGGCAGCTTAGGGTGCTTACCAAATTGAACAACGGAACGACACTGTTGACGAAGTGCGGTTGCAACACAGTCAGCTCCTGTATCTCCCCCACCAATGACGATAACGTCCTTTCCTTCTACATCAATGTAGCTTTCGTCCGCATCAAATTCTTCAAAACGCTTCTTCGTAGAAGCCGTTAAATACTCCATCGCCTCATGTACGCCTTTCGCATCGCTACCTTCTAACGTAAGCTGACGATGCTTCTGGGCACCAGTACATAGAATCACAGAGTCATACTGTTCCCGAAGTTCTTCTGCTGTTACGTCCTTCCCGATTTCAGTGTTACACACGAACTCGATGCCTTCTTGACGAAGTAGCGTAATCCTACGAGCCACCACATCCTTATCAAGCTTCATGTTCGGAATACCGTAGACAAGCAACCCACCAGGACGGTCCGCCCGTTCGTACACCGTAACGGAATGTCCAACTTGATTGAGTTGGTCTGCCGCTGCGAGCCCTGCAGGTCCAGAACCTACGATGGCAACTTTCTTGCCTGTACGTGATTCAGGAATACGCGGAGTGATCCATCCATTCTCAAACCCTTTGTCAATAATGGCACGCTCAATATTCTTAATGGCAACTGGTGGCTCGTTAATCGCTAACGTACATGACCCTTCACATGGAGCCGGGCATGCTCTTCCTGTAAATTCTGGGAAGTTGTTCGTCATTAAGAGACGCTCCAGTGCTTCTTTCCATTTCCCTTTATAGACAAGGTCATTCCACTCCGGGATTAGGTTATTGATTGGACATCCTGAGGCAACTCCGCGTACTTCCATTCCTGTATGACAGAACGGAATGCCACAATCCATACAACGTGCTCCCTGTCGCTTTAGCGTATCATCAGAAAAGGGAGAGCTGTACTCATCCCAGTCCTGAATACGAGCGCGCGGGCTTCGTTCCTCTGCTTCTTCACGAATGATTTCCATAAATCCTGTTGATTTTCCCATCGTTCTCTCCCCTTTCTTAGTTCACTAACGGCTCTTTCATTTGGTCGGGTGCAGCATCGTTCATCTTCTGGCCAGTTTTATTTAGAAATGCACGTAGTACCGCATCCTTCTCGGAATAGCCTAGTTGACGTTGTTCTTCAATATGGCCAAGCATTTCTTTAAAGTCTTTCGGAATCACCTTCACGAATTGTGCGACGGACGTTTCCCATGTGCTGAGTAGGCGTGACGCTTTCAGGCTACCTGTATGAAGATAATGGTTACGAACAAGTCTCTTAAGCTCTTCCATCTCTTCTTTGTCTTGGAGTGATTCAAATTCAATCATGCCGTCATTACATAATGACTGGAACTGGGCTTTGTCTTCTGCGAATACATACGCAGTTCCACCAGACATTCCTGCTCCGAAGTTCTTGCCGACTTCACCAAGGACAACGACACGACCGCCTGTCATGTATTCACACCCGTGATCACCGACGCCTTCAACCACAACGTCCGCTCCACTATTTCGGACTGCAAATCGTTCTCCTGCATATCCATTGATATACGCCTCACCTGCTGTTGCTCCGTAAAACGCAACGTTTCCAATGATAATGTCGTTACTCGAAGCATTCACTTGTCTTGGTGCTGCCACGGCAATCTTTCCTCCAGATAGACCTTTACCTACATAGTCGTTGGCATCGCCCGTTAACAAGATAGATATGCCTTTCGGTAAGAAAGCGCCTAGACTCTGCCCTGCTGAACCTGTAAATCGGAGGCGAATCGTATCATCTGGCAATCCCTTTGCTCCGTATCGTTTCGTCACTTCACTGCCCACAATCGTTCCCACTACGCGGTTCACGTTTCGTATTTTCGACTCCACTTCAATTCTCTCGCCAGTTTCAATTGAGCGTTGTACTTTCGGGAGTAACGTGTTCAAATCAAGTGACGCATGTATCTTATGATCCTGCTCTGTACGGAATACGCGACCACCTTCTACGCGGTGCAACAATCTAGTTAGATCAAGATGTTTCGCTTTCCAGTGTGAGGATGCCCGTTCACTAACACCTAGCACATCTGTACGCCCAACCATCTCATCCATAGACCTAAACCCTAACTCCGACATATATTCACGCACTTCTTGTGCAACGAAACGCATGTAGTTGACGATATGGTCTGGGCTACCCATGAACTTTGCACGAAGCTCTGGATTTTGAGTAGCTACTCCGACTGGACAGGTATCTTTATGGCACACACGCATCATGATACACCCAAGTACAACGAGTGGCGCTGTACCAAAGCCAAATTCTTCTGCTCCGAGTAAAGCTGCCATTACAACATCTTTACCTGTCATCAGCTTTCCATCCGTCTCAAGTGTGACTCGCTCACGAAGATTGTTTAGCATCAACGTTTGATGCGCTTCAGCAAGGCCGAGCTCCCACGGCAGACCTGTATGCTTGATACTCGTCTTTGGTGAAGCTCCGGTTCCACCGTCATATCCACTAATCGTAATTACGTCGGCTGCCCCTTTAGCAACACCAGCTGCAATGGTTCCTACACCAGATTTAGCTACGAGCTTAACATTAATCCGCGCAGCCCGATTCGCGTTCTTCAAATCGTGGATGAGTTGGGCCAAGTCTTCAATAGAATAGATATCATGGTGTGGAGGCGGGGAAATTAACCCAACGCCTGGTGTGGACCCACGTACTGCCCCTACCCAAGGATAGACTTTCTTCCCTGGCAGTTGACCGCCTTCTCCAGGCTTCGCTCCTTGTGCAACTTTGATTTGAATTTCATCGGCATTGACTAAATAGTGACTGTTTACACCAAATCGTCCGGAAGCAACTTGTTTAATGGCACTACGTCTTAAATCACCATTCTCATCAACCGTGTAGCGATCTGGGTCTTCTCCACCTTCACCGCTGTTACTCTTTCCGCCTAGGCGGTTCATTGCAATGGCCAATGCTTCGTGAGCTTCCTGGCTTAGAGAACCAAATGACATGGCGCCAGTCTTGAATCGCTTGACAATGGAATCAACAGACTCGACCTCTTCAAGAGGAACAGCGTCGCGCTTCTTGAATTGGAACAAGTTTCTAAGGAAGCTCATCCGCTCTTCGTTCGCAGCTGTGGAGTACTCTTTGAATAACGAGTAATCCTCTCTACGACACGCCCACTGGAGGGTATGAATCGTCTTTGGATTAAACGCATGGAATTCTCCATTATGGCGCCACTGGAAGTCACTTCCTGAGTCAAGTGCTGTACTTAATACATCCTGATAAGCAGTGTCATGGCGACGAATTGCTTCTTCTGAAAGAACATCTAACCCTACTCCACCAAGCTGGGATGCAGTTCCCGTAAAGTATTCATCCATGACCGATTGGCCAATGCCAACCGCTTCAAAGATTTGTGCACCACGATAACTTTGAACCGTTGAGATTCCCATCTTAGACATAACCTTCACAATTCCAGTTGTAACGCTCGACATATAGCGGTCTACAGCCACATCTAATTCGAGATCTAAATGTTCTTGGTCAATCATATAGCGAAAGCTTTCGTATGCGAGATATGGATAAATTGCGTCTGCTCCATATCCTATTAGCGCGGCAAAGTGGTGAACTTCTCGCACTTCTCCTGACTCAACGAGAATACTCGCCTTCGTCCGCACGCCTTTCTTCACAAGATGCTGATGTAGTGCACTCACAGCGAGAAGAGGTGGCACAGGAACGAGGTCTTTATTCATACCTTTATCAGATAGGATTAACAGACTTGCTCCGTCTTTTAGGGCTTGTTCCGCTTCCTCACAAATTAACTTTAGTTCTTCTTTCAAATCCTGACGGAACAACACATTGATGGTATGACTCTTGAATTCAGCCACATCATTGTTACGGATATGATCCACTTGGCTGTATGAAAGAACTGGAGAATCCACTTGAATCCGTCGGCAATTGGATGCATCTGGATGGAGAATGTCCCCTTCTGCTCCAAGTAACGTCATCGTAGAAGTCACAAGCTTCTCTCGAAGGGAATCAATTGGCGGATTCGTAACTTGAGCAAACAGCTGCTTGAAATAATTAAACAGCGACTGCGGTCGGTCAGATAGTACAGCAAGTGGCGCATCATTCCCCATAGCTCCGATAGGGTCTTTGCCTTCTGTAACAAGAGGGAGCAAATACTTATCAAGGTCTTCATACGTATACCCGAACGCTCGCTGACGAAGGAAGATCTCTTCAGCAGATTCTTCTTCGACAAGGCGGCTTCCACGTTCAAGTTTCAGTAGATTCTCATCTAACCACTGTTGATAAGGCTCCGCACTCGCCATTTGAGATTTAATTTCTTCATCCGAAATTATGCGATGCTCTTCTAAGTCAATCAGCAGCATCTTACCTGGACTTAGACGATTCTTATATAGAATGTTGTCCTCTTCTAAGTCGTCAATGACACCCACTTCTGAAGAGTAAATAATCATATCGTCCTTCGTTACATAGTAACGGGCAGGTCGAAGTCCGTTACGGTCAAGGATGGCTCCGATTTGCTTGCCATCGGTAAATGTGATAGATGTCGGGCCGTCCCATGCTTCCATCATAGAGCTATGGTATTCATAAAAGGCACGACGTTCTGGACTCATGTGCGGATTTTGTGCCCACGGTTCAGGGATAAGCATCATTGCCGTATGAGCGGGCGAACGCCCTGCTAATACAAAGAATTCGAATGCGTTATCCAAGATAGAGGAATCGCTCCCAGACTCATTTAAGATCGGAAGAAGCTTCTCTAAATCATCCCCAAATGCATCTGAAGCAATTTGGTGTTCCCGCGCCTTCATCCAGTTCGTGTTCCCACGCATCGTGTTGATTTCTCCATTATGGATTAAGTAACGGTTCGGGTGAGCACGTTCCCAACTTGGGAATGTATTCGTACTAAAGCGAGAATGCACTAATGAGAACGGAGATACGAAGTCCTCATCCTGTGTATCGAGGTAAAACTGGTCAACCTGCTCAGGTAAGAGCAACCCTTTGTAGACAATCGTACGACTCGATAGGCTGGCGAAATAAAATTCCCGGCCATGTTGATTAGACCAGTTAGCTGCTTGCTTACGAATGACATACAATTTCCGTTCAAACGCTAAGTCATCCTGTAGCTCATCAGATGCTCCGATGAACACTTGGCGGATAACAGGAACTGTATCCTTGGCTGATTGTCCTAATTTTCCGACATTTATAGGTACATCTCTCCATCCTAGAAGAGATTGCCCTTCTTGTTCTATATACGCCTCAATTTTCGCCTCTGATTCAGCACGGTGTTCATCATTCCCAAAGAAAATCATCCCAACTCCGTATCGTCCTTGTTCAGGTAGCTGAATTGGAGACATAACTTTGCTAAAATAAGTGTGAGGGATTTGAATCATGATCCCTGCCCCGTCTCCAGTATAGGGGTCACTTCCTTGCCCGCCCCGGTGGTCTAGCTGGCAAAGCATATGCAGTCCCTTTTGAACAATCTCATGTGTCGCTTCGCCCTTTAAGGAAGCATACAACCCAATTCCACATGCATCATGTTCAAATTCAGGATGATATAAGCCTTGCGCGTCCGGCATCTTGTTATATGATGTCATTGATACAACCTCCCACGTTCGGTCTATATTTCAACAGTCTCTTGTAATCATTGTAAGTTTTCAAAATGTTCTAAACAATATATAATATAGAACAAACCTATCTAATATTGATATGTATCAGGGAGGAAGCCTATTGTGGAGCTACGTCAGCTGTATTATTTCATTGAAGTGGCGGAACGAGAGCACATCTCAGAAGCCGCCCATCATCTACACGTGGCTCAGTCAGCCGTAAGTAGACAAATCAGCAATCTTGAAAGCGAACTAAATGTTCAACTGTTTGAGCGCGAAGGTCGAAACATTAAGCTAACCCCCATCGGCCGTATCTTTGCAGACTATACGAAGACAGCCTTGAAAGCCATCGATGAAGCTACAAAGCAAGTCGATCAGTACCTTGATCCTCATCGAGGTGTTATTCGAATTGGATTCCCAACAAGTCTCGCAGGGCATCTGCTCCCTACCGTCATTTCGTCATTTAAAGAGAACTACCCAAACGTTGCCTTCCATCTCAGACAAGGTTCTTACCACTATTTAATTGATGCTGTGAAAAGCCGGGAGATTGACCTCGCTTTCCTTGGTCCAGTTCCTAAGGATGACCCTCAAGTTACGAGTCATATCCTTTTCACTGAGAACATCTCAGCCCTCCTTCCCATTCATCATAGACTGGCAGACCGGGACCGTATTCTTCTAAGTGATTTGCAATCAGACGATTTCGTCCTCTTTCCTGAGGGATTTATCTTAAGAGACATCGTCATTAACGCATGCAAGCAGGCTGGGTTCACACCGAAGACAATGTCTGAAGGGGAAGACTTAGATGCGATTAAAGGGCTCGTATCAGCAGGAATTGGAGTTACGCTCTTACCAGAGAGCACGTTCTACCACTCCGTCCCACGTTACACAGTTAAACGCCCCATTGAAATCCCACAAGTTAGGAGAACCGTTGGCATTATTACGCCAAGCACAAGAGAACTAGCCCCTTCTGAGAAGGTCTTCTACTCCTTCGTGAAAAATTTCTTCTCACGGCTTGAGCGCTTTGAGTCGTAGCTTTTTTTCAGAATAATGAAGGAACAGCAGGTTGACAGAATTGGAATGCCATGTTAAAAATTTAAAATAACTTCATACGTAAAAGCGTTGAAGGAAAAAAGAGTAACTTTCTCTCTCCCTTTCCCAGAGAGTCGATGGCGGTGGAAGTCGACATAAAGAGTGAAAGTGAAGTTCGTTTTCCTGAGCTTCTTTTGTAGACACAAAGGACGGTACTGGTCGTTATCCATGTTGAGATGTGAGGGAGTAGTCTCTCATAACTAGGGTGGTACCGCGACCATTTCGCCCCTACGGCTAACGTAGGGGCGATTTTTTTGTACGAAAGCTCATCATACTAACTATATTAGAAAGGAGTTTGCACAGCATGAAGCAGCAAGAACAATGGTCCTCAAAGTTAGGATTCATCTTATCCGCAGCAGGTTCCGCCATTGGGCTCGGAGCCATCTGGAAGTTCCCGTATACCGCCGGTCAGAACGGAGGCGGCGCATTCTTTCTTATCTTTATTCTTTTCACTTTATTGCTCGGACTTCCGCTACTGCTCGCTGAGTTCTCAATCGGGCGAACAGCACAGCGTAACGCGGTGGACTCTTATCGATCCATCGCCCCTAACACGAAATGGCACTGGCTTGGAGGGCTCGGTATGGTTACCTCCTTCCTGCTCTTATCGTTCTACAGCGTCATTGGAGGTTGGATTCTAATTTACCTGTTCAAGGCCATCACAGGTGACTTGACAGGGTTGACGTCAGAAGAATACGCAGAAGTATTCGGAAATACCATCTCAGACCCATTCATGAGCGTATTCGTCCAGCTTCTCTTTATCTTGGTCACGATTCTCGTCGTATCGAAAGGGATTCGTAATGGAATTGAGCGTGTCAGTAAATTTATGATGCCTGCCCTATTCGTTCTATTCTTAGTCCTTGTTGTTCGCGCTGTCAGCTTAGATGGGGCTATGGAGGGGATTCGGTTTATCCTTCAACCAGACTTCTCGAAAGTCACGTCGTCCACTATCTTAAATGCGCTTGGTCAATCATTCTTCACGCTAAGCCTAGGGGTATCCGTCATGGTGACATACAGCTCCTACTTGTCGAAGTCGCAAAGCCTTCCTCGTTCAGCAGTATCGATTGTTGGCTTAAACATCTTTATCGTATTGCTAGCAGGACTGGCCATTTTCCCAGCCGTCTTCTCGTTCGGACTTGAACCAGGAAGCGGACCAGTCTTATTATTTAACGTCTTACCGACAGTGTTCAGCCAAATGCCCGGCGGAATCTTATTCTTTATCGCCTTTATCGTACTCTTCTTGTTTGCAGCCTGGACGTCGGCATTTTCCATGCTTGAAATTGTCGTATCCGTCCTGTCTAAAGGGAATGATGCGAAACGTCGCAAATGGGCATGGATTATCGGAATTGGGATCTTTATTGTAGGAATCCCATCTACTCTCTCATACGGAGTATTGGCAGATTTCACGATATTCGGCAAGACGGTATTTGACCTAGCCGACTATGCTGTAAGTAACGTGTTGCTTCCACTAGGCTCTCTTCTCATCAGCATCTTCGTCCCGCTTAAGATGAAGAAATCTGACCTATACGAAGAACTGAAGCATGGCAGTGGGCTAAAACGTGGATTATTCGAAACTTGGTACTTCTTGCTACGCTATGTGGCACCAGTCCTCATCTTCCTCGTGATGCTCGATGTATTAGGCATTTATTAATAAGAAACCCCGCTCTATAATGAGCGGGGTTTCTATGTATACTCCATTAAGAATCACAAACACTAACAAGACAATACAGATAAGAAAGAGTGATTCTATGAAAGTATGGTTGCCATTGTTCATGCTTTGCTGTATATTCATCCTCCCTCTACATAGTCATGCACAAACCAACACACCGAATGACTACGGGGCAAAGGGTGCGCTTGAAGAGAAGAATATGACGTTACAGAAAGCGTTAACCTATGCGATCGAAGACGAGTATTTATCACAAGCACGCTACAACGCCTTCATCGAGAAATTTGGTGATAAGAAACCGTTCCCTGCTGTTCTACAAGCTGAGCAGCAACACATTGATGCACTCCTGCCCTTATTAAAGCAGAACAACATCGCTGTACCAGAGAACAAGGCAAATGAATACGTAACAGCACCCGCTTCTCTAAATGATGCCTATCAAGAAAGCAAGCAAGCTGCCATTGATACGACAGCGATGTATAACGCATTTGGTGCACTTCCAGAAATACCAGAAGATGTGAAAGGCGTATTCAAACGGTTAGGGAACACTTCTCAGCAACACATTCAGCTATTCGACCAACAGCTACAAATCACACCTTCCACTCCATAACATATAAAAAGGCAACCATCCGTTGGTTGCCTTTTTGTGTAATAAAATTATGACAGCTGCATCGATGTAATGCATGTTGGGTCGTCTTCAAATGTTGACAGCTCGTCTATTGTTGATTTCCCGTCTTCAGCTGTAATGTCCACTGTGTATGTCCCGCCTCGCGGAAGCCATAGGTCAAGGAAACCGTTGTGCCCTGTGTTCATTTCTCGGTCCACAACCATCTCTCCTGACTCATCTGTCACCTTCACCTGAAAGGATTGGTTAACCTGCTCACCTTGGCACCCCGTTAAACTATGGTACGTACATGGATGTGTTTCAATCTCATAAGGGGCAATGGAAACGAAGAAGTCCTCGTCTGTGACGTCATAGTTCTTCTCTACTCCATTCTCGTCCGTAACCGTTAGCACTTGAGGAGTAATGGATGCAGCCAGCATTTTCGTATCCGGTTGACTATACTTCTCGACCATCGTGACCACTGAAGGGTCTTCCTGAACCTCTTCTTTCTTCTCATTTGAACAACCACCCAAGACGATTACAAATGCCACAATCAACCCAATCCACTTACCTTTCATATCCCTTCCTCACCCTCCCATTATCTATCTCAATCATAAGCTGTCCAGACGTCATTAAACATCTATATCCTAACACAACAATGGAGAAATGTGGATATGTGTCACCACAGATTAATTTCATTTCACTTGACGGTATACTGACCGGTATGGTTACATTACGGTATACTATACCGAACGGTTTACTTCAAAGGAGAGAATGAATGATGGCTAACAAACAACTACAACTACTCGCAGCAATTGGATTCGTAATTATGTGGAGCTCAGGATTTATCGGGGCGCGATTAGGAACCCTAGAGGCAAGCTCTATGACTGTCTTAATGTGGCGATTTGTGGTCGCTGCTCTCATCTTAAGCGGGTGGTGGTTGTGGAAGCAGCGTAAACGATTAACTCTAAGAAGCGTAGCCACACAAGCACTGATTGGCCTCTTCGCTCAAGGTGGTTATCTATACTGTGTGTTCCTATCTGTTGAGAACGGGGTATCAGCGGGCACTTCAAATTTAATCACAACACTACAACCCATTGTAGCCGCTGCACTGGCTGGTCCAATCCTGCATGAGGCCACGACAAAGAAGCAGTGGGCTGGATTGATGCTCGGCATCCTAGGCGTCTTATTTGTCGTCTATGAAGATTTAGGAACGTCCTCACAAGTTCCTTTATGGGCTTATCTTCTATCCTTTCTAGCGATGATCAGCCTCGTGTTCGCTACCTTGTATGAGAAAACGTTAAAGGAGACGGTTTCTTTGATGGATGCATTACCCATTCAAACGCTGACGAGTGCCGTCCTGTTTACGATAATTGGACTTACAACTGGTAATGCCACTCCACCAGCTACAACCGGATTTTGGGTGGCTGTTGCTTGGGTAGCGGTACTCTCAACCATTGGCGGGTACGGCTTCTACTGGTTAAACTTAAAGCTAGGCAGTGTAACGAGGGTCAGCAGTCTTCTCTATCTCACTCCCCCTGTGACGATGATCTGGGCATATCTGATGTTCGGTGACAAGATTGGTTTCTTAACGATAAGCGGGATGGTAATATGTTCTATAGGAGTATGGATCATTCGGAAAGGAACACCAGCAACATAAGGAATGAAATGAAAGGATGTGTGTCACGTTGGCAGAGACAAAAATGACACCTGCTGCGTTAAAAATATTAGAAACAGCGTCTCATCTCTTCTACTGGAAGGGGATTCACTCGATTGGAGTTGAGACCATTGCCAGTGAAGCCGGGGTAACGAAGAAAACGTTGTATGACCGATTCGGATCGAAGGAACAGCTCATTGTGGCTTATCTTAATGAGCGTGACCGACAATGGAAGGAGCATCTTAACACCTACCTAGCCCCAGTTCAAGAGGCTGAACCCGATGTGAAGATCTTAACCGTTTTTGATGCGCTTGAGGCTTGGCTCTCAACGAAGAATAGAAGAGGGTGTGCATTCGTAAATGCCTTAGCTGAATTAACAGAAGAGGACCATCCCGGACGGGACGTTATAATAGAAGAAAAACGTTGGTTGAAGAACCTATTCCGAACGTTTATTGAAGAGCTAGGAATGGAACAGGCACAGGAACTTGCCGAACGATTGCTCGTCCTGCACGAAGGCATTACAGTCACCCATTCCATGAACTTATCAACAAATGGCATTGATTCTGTGAAAGAGACGGTTCGATTGCTTCTTCAGCAAAGGAAATAGACTAGAAGAGAACATCTTAACGGATGCTCTCTTTTTTATTAGCTTAACTGATTGGAGGTACTACTTAGCTAGCTTTGAGATTTCAAGTAGTCCATCTAGAAGAGGAGTTCAACAAAATACTAGATTAGATGGAGAATGGAACTTTATACAATGAATAAAGAGGGAATCATCTTCGCGGAATGGGACAGCACATTGTCTATTCCATTTAAGGCCTATTACGAGCTAAAGAACGAGGGTTATCGAGAAGATGAACTGGTTTTCCTATGTGTATTCCATACTTATTTACATGCAGGTTGAATAGGAGAACAGTACGGTTTAAAGCCATACTAAGCTTGATCTTATGAGACATGAAGCGGCTTGAACACTATGTTAACGAAATCACTGTTACCCCTTCTTAATTATATAATTCTATTTTCTCTTCCTTTGTCTCACGTTTATCTTTCCATTCAATCATCATATAAATATCGCTAATATGTTCCAGTGAAATAGGTGCTTCATTCTCAGTAATGAAATTCCCACCTTCTATTGTTCCCATAGTAATCTGGGTTATATCTGAAACAGTCCCCTTAACTGACTTTTCCTGAACGACTCGATCTTGATTATCTATAACTGCATAGACTTCTAGACTTAAGAAATCAGTGCTATACTCCGTTTGATTCTTCATAGATAACCTTCCGTTTCCTACTTTAAACGTATCTGGTTTCATCACAACTTCGTAGGAATCTACTTTCCAATTCTTACTTTCTCCTGATAATGATAAGTAATAATTGTTCCTCATTGTGTTGTCATTACGATCACAGCCTGCAAGCAATAGAATACCTAATACTAAACCACACGAAACTACTTTCACCCCTTTTTTCAGTAACATAATTCGATCACCCCCTTGGTGCTAGTGTATCAATTTAAACATGCTGTCTTGACCGCCTCTTTAGCACAACAAGCAATAGTCAAAGTTCAGCTATCGCAACTCACATACTCTGAACGTTACTGTGTAATCTTGTGAAAGGTCACATCCTCCAGACAAGCTTTAACTCTGTATAGTTCCAATTATTTCAAAACAATTCTACTTCCTCAACCTTTTTCCATTAGCAAGGTCTAAATTCGAATTACGTACTTTTACAAGAAATGTAAGTCTGTGTGAAAGAGAAGACAACCAATTTCATTAAATAATTCCCCCCTTGTAATTTAATCTCTTAAACCACATAGCTAATTTATAGAAAAGATTCTAAACACATCTTTTCTACAGAAGCCTCGTTTATATCCGGACTTAATTCATAATTTCAAAACCTAAAGAAAAATCCCTAGATTTCTTAGATTTAGGGATTTTTCTTTACTTCAATGTTGCCCACATAAATTGGAGGTTTGGAATAAGAATTAGCGAGAAACCCCAAAGTTACTGGGACAAAATTTGTTAGAATATTGCTGTGAATTGTTAGATTTCTTCTATTTTAGAATCGTCAAGTAAGTCGTCACAAAAAGCTGCTACATCCGTTCCTGTAACCTCAAGCACTCCTTTCCCAGCTACCACGCCTTCTTCAAAGAAGTTGAGAATTTCTGCGAGTAGTCCATTACTCACCTCAACTGGACCTACTTTGAACAGGTATTTTTGAATCTCTTTATAGACGATTTGGTACTCCTTTGGAAGCACTTTGACACGGGAAACATGAGCTCTCCACGCTTTTTTTGCTTCGATATTGTCTCTAATCCTCATGTCAGGCCTCCTAATTTCTTTGCTACATTCTTGTTAAGTTGTTCACGCCATTTATCTCGATAAGTTTTCGCACCTTCATCACCAACAAGCGCTGCACAAAAGCCTTTACTATCATCTCCTAATACTTCGTCAATGCTCTGACCGTCTTCTGAGGTGACCTCGAGCAGTTCAAGAACACTGTCAAAAATCGGCATCAGGTTACGACCTGTGGAGTCTCCATAAATCCAGAGGTTTTGAATAATTTCCTTCCAAGCTGTTTGATAGTCAGGTGGTAAGACCTTTGCTCGCATTTCAAAAGCTTTCATTTCCTTCGTTATATCCCTTCCGGATATTCTTTCTGAAAAGTTCATGGTACTCTCCTTTAGGTTGTTTTTAATTTACTTAGTTTACAAGAGATGAATTCCCATTTTTCCCAAAAGACTTTAAGACGCTCTTCACCTGCTGTGTTAAGTGTGTAAAACTTTCTCGGAGGCCCCATCGTGGATGGCTTCTTCTCGATATCAACAAGCTTGTTTTTCTCAAGTCTCATGGTAATCGTATAAACAGTTCCTTCAACCACATCATCAAAGCCTAGTTCACGTAGCTTTTGCGTGATCTCATAGCCGTAAGTTTCCCCACGACTTATGATTTCGAGAACACACCCCTCAAGGACCCCTTTCTTCATTTCTCTGAAATTTTCCATGTTTCCCTCCGTATAAATTGTTCGAGTGTTTTGGTAGTATAAATGCCCGGTACTTAGTATTACTTATTACAAGTATATAGTAATACTAAGTACCATTTTCGTCAAGGTTAACTCGTACTACTAGTAGAAGAGGAAAGTCAGTTTATCTCACCAAATGACTCCGTAAATATCTGTTTTTTTAGATGTTTAGCAAAAGAGCGTTCATCTCTATTAGACAAACGCTCTTTATGTGGTAAGACTTGTAATCAAGTTATTTTTATTTATTAATCAAATGTCTTACAGCAAATAACTCAATAGAACCACTCTCAATTACTATCCTGTTTTCACCAACTAAACCTGTGATAGACTTGCATGTAGTAATATTTACCAGTTCATCAGTTTAATATTTGGATAGGAGGAGAGTCGTTGAATTGGGTAATCATAAAGGACATGAAAGTTGCTGTAGGATTCTCATCATCACTAATACTTGGTTTAATCGCCATATCATTAGCCCAATATAACAACTATGCTGTGCTCTTTATTATTCTTGCACAGGCTGTAACGGCTATTAGCGTTAGTAGAGCTAGTAAGTTAACACATCGTGAAGATTGCGTGAAAACACCTATGAAGGTATGGGTGACCTAATTATTTGGTCAGATGGATATGTTAGACTTCTTCACTACAGGTACGGTGTAGTGAAAACAATTCTGTTTACATTTGAATTCTTCTTTCAAAATATAAAGGATATAGAATTTAAAAATGAGGAGCTGGCTTGGCAACCTTATCCCGAAGCCTTCAAGCGATATAGATATAATAAGTTGGAGTTTGACGAGTGCTTCGGCTATACACCGTTACTAGGCCTAGGTGGGGCAGAGTAAGTTGAGAACCTAAAGAAAGTAAAATTAAAGGAACATATACTTGTTAGTAATGAACTTATGGGTCCAGTTCAATAATAGTTGGGAGCATATTACATCATTAGCTATAAGCACGTGATTACCTAATAGGAATCCTGTGTTTAGTGATGAAATTTGAGAAGGAAATTATTCCAAGGAGCTATGTATGGCTTCTAAAGTCGAAATGCCCGGTTCGTAAATACTCGATTTCAAGAGGTTAACGAGAGTACCTCTTGTAATCGATGTATTTCGGTTAGTCATATAAGTCCTCTTGAACATTACTCAATGTAATGATGAAAGGCAGTACGATAGTAAACAAGAGACTCAAATAGCCTAGAGTGAAAATCTTTTGTGTCTTCCCTGAAATATATTGAGTCTTACCGCAGTTAGGGCAGGGCTTTCCACCCTTTGAAAATCCTAACGACCAAATATCCCTTATCGACCACTTGTAATCGCAGCTTGCACAGCGAGCCATAAATAATCCTCCTATTTACTATTATATTGGAGTATAGCCCCGTTTCTTTATGACTAAAATTCAATTCATGATTTACAGTCCCCCCAACCCACAACCAATTGAGGCGGAGAGGCTGTGAGTTATGCATTTACCCCAATCGGAACACCATAAACGCATCCTCTTTTGTTACTTCTCGTAAAATAGTTCGACCACTTTAGTGAAAAAGTGATTGTCCTAATGTAGAAGGCTTGAAAATAAGGTATGCTATATGATTTTAGCCTTCATCATTCCATGCTGTAATCAATTCTGTCCCGACAGGATCGACAGAATGCATGGTGTCTTGGGAAAAGTGAACCGAGCACAACCGTGTAGAATCCTCTTCATAGAAATTCAGACTCCATTCGTGGTTCCCCACCCTAATGTGCGAGTCACTTTCAACAACCAAGTCGAGATCTAGTAAATCTCCTATCACTTTTGGATTCTCTTGAAAAGGCAGCCCAATGTCCATGGCCATAATGTGTGTCCCCTGGTGATGAACAACATCCTTTCTTCTTTGCAATTCAATCCTGAATTTCCACGGAGTAGAAAGAAACGTTCGCCGCTCACTTTCGTTGATATTCAGGTCCAGACCCTTCGCCTTTTCAATGATCCGTTCGTACTCTACTTCATTCACAAGCAGGCCGATATGGTCAAACCTATCCCTTCTTCCATGCCCGAAAGTAATATTCGTTTTTCCCCTTCACCATTTCGATGATTCGGAACGTGATCCCTTTATCCCTGAAATCATCCCATTCCAGGGGCGGATTGAACGTCTGCATCTCTCCTTCGTACCTTCCAACTCGCAATACCGTCTCGAAACCCTGTTGCTGATAGAACTCTTCCATCTGTTCCACGTGTTCCGTCCACCAATGGTAGTGAAATAACTGCATCTTATTCCTCCTTATTGTTTCAATACGAGATAACTCTTTCTTTTCTATTACTTTTGTATATATTACTTTAATAATAGTTTCATCTTCTAAATTCTCTTCTGTTAGTGTCCTCAGGTCATTTTCACTGGAACAATCACTTATTTCCGAACCAAAGCAACTATTAATGCGGCATTATAGATTGCCGTTTCCTTATACCTTTTTTCTATATCCTTTACTTCTATACCTTCATAATTTACATTCATTTCATAAGGTTCTTCTTTGCTAATAAGTTCAAAATCCTTCAGTTATTCTTTACAATGTTTCCGACCGCACTGCTGTCTCTAAATAACGAACCTTTGAGCTCAAATAAATCTTCAGTCGTATTTTATTGAGTTACATCCATCCAAGAAAAATACAACTATTATGAGAGGCATAAAAGTCTAAATGGTTGTGTCAAAGGAATTATACATGGGTTCAATATGTACTGGATAAAAAAGTTTTGTATGATTGATACATCAATAATAAATAGTAGAAAGCTGCCAGATGGTCAAACGTGGCATCACCATGAAGACGGGAAAAGTAAGTAATAGTATAGGAGTGAGAGTATGACAAAAATGCTTAGTGTAAATCCAAAAGTTTCTTTACAGGATATAAAACAATTTGAACAAGAGTATGAAGTTACCCTACCTAAGCAATATGTTGATTTTCTACTAGAATACAATGGAGGATTTCCTCAACAATCTAACTTTAAAATCTCTGATGATGAAGGAGAGAGTTTAGTCAATAAGTTCTATGGAATTGGTGATATGAAGGGCAATTTAGGTGAAGTTTTTGAAATATTAGAAGGAGAAATACCAGAAGAGTTTATTTCAATTGGTCATGACCCTGGAGGAAATGAGATTTTATTAGGAGTTAGTGGAGAGGATCAGGGGAAAGTATATTTTTGGATTCATGATGTAGAACCGGAAGACGAAATGGACAATATGCATATCCTTGCAGATAGTTTCACCGAGTTCTTTACTAACTTATATGAAAATGATTAATGGATATTTATTAGCTGAAAGAACCTCTTACTGAAGTTGTGACTCTTATTATTATTGCACAGGTTGTAACGGCTATAAGTGTTGGTAGAGCTAGTAAGTTAACACATAGTGAGAATCCAAAATACCCTTTTTCAAAGGAACCTCGAAATGATGAAGGTCCCTTTTTTTATACCACTATTTATAAGCGTGTATTAATTAGACATGCCCCCAATAACGCAAGACTTGATATCGAGATAAATTAACTCCCTCTAAGCTCTAAAAAGTCTTCTACTATCCTATTGAAAACATCCGGTTGATCCAAATTCGCAGTATGCCCTGCACCTGGAATTAACCCAATAAGGGCATCTTCTTTATTCTCTTTCACGTAAGCTACAGCTTCTACTTCATGCTTGTCATTGCTGCCGTTAAGCAATAGAACTGGGGTATTAAGTTTTTCGAAATCCGCTTTAGAAATACCAGGGTACTTGAAAGTCATAGTATGAAGTACGTGTTCAAGCGTTTTTCTCCATTTATTTCCGTGCAGATTTTCAAAGCTCTGAGCAATTTGTGTATTGTTCTCTTCGATATTTATAAAGTAATCATATTGTTTCTCCATTACTTCCTTTAACCTTTCGGGTATGTAGGGGGTATATCCAGTCAGTATAGTCCCTTTAACTAACTCGGGTTCTCTTAATGAAATATGTACAGCAAGAGACGCTCCTAAGGATAATCCCATTAGATACCCCTCTCCCCCTACTTTGAGTCGGGAGATTACATATTCAAGCGCGTGTTCAAAATAGTCCTCAGTAGATTCCAATGGACTATCCCCGTGCCCAGGTAAATCTAAAAATACTAGTTCATACTTCTCCTTGAAATAATCTATTTGACTACTGAAGTGCGATTTAGAAGTTCCCATAAAACCGTGCAACATATATACTTTCTCCATTTTGATCGCCCCCCCTTTGGTATAAATGTAACATATAACCCCAATTCCAAACCGATAAAAAGGCGATCATCTTAGTTAGATAATCGCCCCCTATTGTATAAGTCTCGAAATCAAGAAACTTTTGAAGTTATGTTCAATTGTTTTATTCTTTTTCCTTTATCTCTTTTAGTAACTCCACAATTTGTTCGTTTGTTTTATTCAATTTTCTCAATTGGTATTCAATTGAGAAAATCGTTATTATTACTGCTATTCCAATAATTATCCCCATAAGTTGGTCTCCTCAAATTTTATGATTCGTAAACACTATTTCCATAACTTACTCTCTTCACCCAATTAAAAATAAATCAGCCACTTTCCATTTATTACCAATTAAGAACATCAAATCTTAATTAAAGACTCTGTTAAAGTTTAGTGTTGATATTATTATAATAAAAAATTTCAAATATTTTACATAAGTTCCTTTTTTATATGTCGCTTCTTCTAATAAAGCCCGTTGAAAAAAGACCCGAAGTAGAGATATTATGGAGAACCTTTTACTATAAAAGACTTAACTTAAGAGTTAGGAGACATCCCTGCCATCATTGCAGCAAATATTATTAGGCCGGCCGTTCCCAATAAAATTATGATTGATAAAGTTGCAATAAACTTTTGTCTCTTAAAAGATAGTATGGATAATATCGTGGCTATAATCAAAAACGTCCATATGACTATGATATCCTTTGAACCTGGAAGAAAAAGTAATGATAGAAACCCGGAGATAGGGACTACGCTTAGTATCAGTATATAGATCCCCAGTAGAATATCTTTATTCTTCAATTCAGCACCCCTTCATTCTTACAAGCAATACACATCAAAAAAAACACTACTTTGAAAGTGCTTTATAGCAAGTGCAACGCGCATTTATGTATGTTTTTTTAAATTATCCTTTGTTAAATTAATTACGGATAAAACTGGATAAAGTTTCAAAACTTAGCGAACTATTCTATTTGTCTATAAACTGAGCCTTCTTCTACCCTGGTCTACACATAAAAAGGGGGCAATTCTAATGTTGCAGAATTGTCCCCTTTTGTGGAAGATTTAATCCCGAGACATTTGGAGAAGACTTTAAACTTACGCCCCTGATAGTTGAAGTAGTATTATCGAAATTTAACACTATAATACCTCATTGCTTTTGGAACACCTTCTATTTCAAATATGCCATTCACAATTAGATGTCTTCTCTCAAAAATTTAGGTTAGATAATAAATCTGGCTACTTTAATACATGTTTATTTTAGATTATCGGGATTTATATATTTCTTTAATATACTTGGGTTTATGAACCGTATTGAAATTACCTCCCCACAATTTAGACAGACAGTTAGTTCTTTTTCAAACTCTGGTACTTTTACAAATGAATTTTCACCACAGCTTTTGCATTTTTGCATCTCAATTCTTCCCACCTTTCTCACCGAATAATCATACGAACAACCCTTCAATAAACTGACTATTCCACATTCCTGTTGTCCAAGCATAAAGAAAAGAAGCCTACTCTGTGTTCGAGAAACGCCCCCATTAGTTTAAGTACAGGTTTTCACAAATATCAAATATCATTCAGAAGTAATCCTTATAAAATATCCATCTGGGTCAGCGACCTTAAAACCTCTCATATCCCAAGGGTATTTTTCCACTTCAACCTCAATTGGGTAATAGTTATCAAGACATCGTTGATACACTTTTTCCAATTCATCTACAACTATTATTAGCTCAAAGCCATTCCCTTTAATATCACTTTTTGCCTTATTTTTAAAATAGTGTTTATCTCCTAATGCTGATTCAGAAGTAAGTAACAACGAAAAACAATCATAATTAAAACGTGCACCTCGTTTACCTCTACCATACAATTCTAATCCAATAATGTCTTGATAAAATTTTAAAGATTCCTCGATATTCTTTACATACAGTACGACTCTAAAAAGAACACTCATTTTTCGTTAATCCCTCCCAAAACTTATTAACCTTCTTCAAGAAACCTGCCCTTTACCAGAAGACTCATTATCAAGATACTTACCTACAACAACCAATAGCACCGGCATAGTATAGACAAGATTAAGGTTCTAGATAAGCCAGGGGCGACACAACTTTACAACATCCGCTTTCCTTGAGAAAGTTCGAGATGATTTCGCTATGTGATAATCCAACAATAAACAGGATTCGCTCATTCTCTTGAGAAAGATGCCTGGCAAGATTACTGAATAGAATTAGATTTCGTCTATACCACCATGTTAGCCACTTCATGCCTATATAATTGTCCACTTCACCAATCCTCGCCATATTCACATAAGTAGAATGGATTTGTCTTAACCAGGTTGGGTCATTTAATTCTTTGTAATAGTCAAGGATACTCTTCTCTTCCGTTAACGCTGGCAGCTCATACCCTTTGAAGATCTCTGAGAATAAATCTGGCTGGTGTTCCTTAACCCAGTTATACACGCTGTCAAAGTTCTTATCTTCTTCATCCCCACCCATCCAGTCTACTGCATAAAGCTTCGAATGATTTAGACGATCGGCAATCCGGAATCCGAGCTGATCGATTTCGTTGTTCGGAAGCTTATACCCACCTGCCCTATACATTCCATACAACTCATTGAGCCTCTCATCGTGTCGAGCTTCAACCTCTACCGCCACTTTCGTAGGCTTAAAGGTGAGGAGTCGACCTACCACCTCTTGTATTTCCTCTTGTCGCTGGTCAGTCTGAAGCCCTTCTTGTTCATTCATGTGGAATGAACCCAGCACAAGCACTTCTGGGGTCGCCATCGTCAATCCCTACCTTTCCGCACCGCTCAGCCACAACTTCCTTGCCGTTTCTTCTGATAACTGAAAATAATCAATAAAGAATCCTTGAAGACTTTCGTTCATGCCTTGCTCCACCCATTGTCGATACACTCCTATGAGTACAGTGAGGTCACCCTCGCAATAGTTGTGAATGAGCTCGTGAACGGTCGCTGTACTTCTCCAGTAGTCATAGAAGGCTGCTGCATAACTTTCATCCTGTCCGCCCCGATAACCAGACTTGCCAAACTGGTCGAGAGTGTACTCTCCGTACTCCCCTTTATGTAGATGGATCAACTCTCGCTCCACCTCCATCACATCGTCAAACTTTTCTTGTGTGAAGAGGAACTTTCTCGGGATGTAAAAGCACATCCCTTCTTCAAACCACATGTTCTCCGCCTCTTCTTCTTCCCAATCCTCAAACTCAGAATGGAAAAAGTCCGCATGATGAGTCAGCTCATGCGCTGCAATTTCTACCACATCATCCAGTTCTAAATGATTGTAGTAATGTGTCACCTTCTGCGTACCTTTAGCGGATGTTAAATAGATTTGCTTCCACGTCTCAATGGTAGGCGTCATATGTATTAAATCTCGCGATGTATAGGCAGGCAAAGGAATGGTAGAAAACAGCGTTGTAGCAGAATCATAGTCGTGAAAGACTATTCCACGCGGCTCCTGAAATGTCGTCACGCTCCGTAACTGCTCCGCAAATTGCTCAAGCCGCCCAAGCACCAATCGTCCACTCTCTTCAATTTCGCCTACAAGAGACGTATCCATAACCGAAACACCATACTTCATAATATCCTCCTCGCGGGACAGGGGGACAGGTTCTTTGTCCCAGTAACACCCATTTTTATCAGAAACTCTCTTAAACGAATTACACACCTATGAGCAAAGTCCTCCCTATTTAATAGAAAGAAAAAAAACCGCTTTATGCACAAGAACATAAAGCGGTTAACTAGAATTTAGCGTTGATAATACTCTTTCACTAGTTCATCCATTACACGATTGGTGCGTAGGGCAGTCATTCCAGTGCTTGGACAAGTCCCCACTCCACGCAGCTCATTCACGATTGTTTGGATATGCGGCTGTTGGATATGCCTCGGGTGATCAATCTGGAACGAATCTTCTCCAGAAGGAGTTTGTAGAGTGATAGGCTTGTGGTCGAACGTAGAGAATTGGATTTCTCCTTTCGTCCCAACTATCCGGTTGTCGTCCTCATTCTTATAAGAGGAGAAGTTCCAAATGCCTGTTCCTACTGCCCCCGAATCGAACTGAAATACGCCACTCACCGTGTCCTCAGCAGGATACGAATCGGATAGATTATGAGCAGTGCCTCTGACGTCTTTAATCGGTCCAAGCAAGTAATCAAAGAGGTCTAATGTATGAGACCCAACATCGTAAAACAATCCAGCCCCACTCTGTTCTGGAATGACTCTCCATGGCCAATTGCCACTTTCATCTTTCTTTATCAACTGTTGAGACTGTGCAATCGACACGAACCGCACTTCCCCTATAGAACCGTTGTCGATGAGTTCCTTTACCTTTATGAAGCGTGGAAGAGACCTGCGATAGTAGGCAACGTATAGAGGAACACCATGTTCTTCACATGCCTGCACCATTTCATAACAGTCTTCCGTGCGACTGGCCATAGGCTTCTCCACATATACAGGCTTACCTGCCTTAGCCGCCATTGCAGTAAGCTCCTTGTGTGAAGAAGGAGGGGTGGCAATATACACAGCATCTACTTCATCATCATGAATCAAGTCTTCTGCCTTGTCGTACCACTTTGGTACACCATGACGTTCAGCATAATCTTTCGCCTTCTCCCCATTCCTTCTCATAACAGCGACCAGAGAACTATGCTCAATCAACTGAAACGCAGGCCCACTCTTACGCTCCGTCACATCTCCACACCCAATAATTCCCCACCGAACCTCATTCATATTATTCCTCCTTGCGGGACAGGGGGACAGGTTCCTCGTCCCTTCTCAATCAAATTAATAAACCAGAGGGACAGGGAACCTGTCCCTCTGTCCTTACTCCGCGACCACTTCCACTTTAATTCGGTCTGGATCCTCAAAATAGACTGCATAGTAATCCTCACCACCTGCGAAGGGGTGCTCGTGTTCATAGAGTATAGAAATCTCTCTTTCTTTCAACTTAACCGTCAACTCATCAACGCGCTGTCGTGAAGCTGCATGAAAGGCGAGATGGTTTAATCCTGGTCGGCATCTATGAAATGGAACATCAAGAAATCGAGCCTCAGCCTGAACGAATACTAAGTACGTTTCGCCAAGCTTCCAACTTTGCCCCTTGTCCCACTTCTGGTAAGAATGGTATCCAAGTTCAGTTAAGAACCAATCCCAAAACTTCGTAGACTTCTCTAAATCACTCACATAAAGTTCAACGTGATGAAGCAAACCCTCTGCCATAGTGCCTTCCCCCTCCCTTACTCATACAATGCATGGATCAAAAAAGCTTGCCAACAGAGGGACAATGAACCTGTCCCTCTGTCCCTATTAATCCTCTCTTGCCTGTCTAGTTACATATGGGTAAATCGGGTCGCGAAGTTCGAATTCATAGGTTTGGCCGTCTACGATTCCGACTACCTTATCGCTGTCATAAAGGTCTAGTAGGAAATCAGCCATTTCTTTAGCTGTGTGATATTGCGGAACCAACCCTTCATACGTTAAGGAATCGTTATCCATGGATGTTTGAAGGAACTCAGTTTCAGTCGCAGCCGGTGCAAGCACTTTCGCCTTCATCTTAGAACCGCGTCCTTGTAGTTCTTGAGCAAGACCTTCTGTAAATGCGCTTACGAAGAATTTCGTTGCACAGTATGTCACAGCTTCTGCCACGATTGTATAGCCGCCACCAGATGAGATGTTAAGAAGCTGTGTGCCTTCTACGTTTGAATAATCACGGGCGAAGTAGCTAGACAGAACGGTGAGCGCTTCGTTGTTCAAGCGAAGCATCTTCTCCACTTTCCCAATGTCATGTTCTTCAATGGGATCGAAGTTGCCAAATCCTGCATTGTTCACGAACGTCTCTAGATTGTATTGCTGAACTTGTTCATAGAACGCATGGACATTCTCTGAAACGGAAAGATCTGTAGGAATCACAACAACGTCAACCTCTGGGTACTGTTCTTGCACCTTAGCTTTCAATTCATTTAGCTTGTCCTCACGACGTGCTGTGATGATTAACGATTTCCCACGATTGGCGAAAGCGAGCGCCGCTTCATACCCGATTCCTGAACTTGCTCCTGTAATAACAGTATATTTCATTTTCCTTCCTCCCATGTGTTGCGATTTGGTACATTTCTAGCATACTTCTTAAAGTGCACTTTAAGTCAACATTCTATAGCCATTAAACCAATAAACCGACACATTCATTGTTTTAATCATAACGTATGGACCAATCAGGGAATGATAGATCATCGAGCCCAAAAAGGGAGCCTTTCTATAAGGCTGCCTTCACTCGTAACTTCCATCCCCCTTGTCCTCCACCATCTTATCTATGCTACACTAATACCACATCTTAACGTGAACGTTAAGCCAACCACGAATGAACGAGAGGAGGCGAATCTCTTTGTATACGATTAAAGAAGTCGCAGAACGTCTTCAGCTGAAGCCACACACCTTACGTTACTACGAACAAGAGGGGATCTTAACCCCAGCTCGACAAGATAATGGCAGACGGGTCTACAGCGAACAAGACCTAAAGGGCCTTCAGTTCGTCCAGAAACTGCGCGAAACGCAGATGCCCATTGCTAAGATCAAGGAATATGTTCAGCTTGCGCATGAAGGTGAACACACAGCTCAGGAACGATTAGCGATACTAGAAAAGCATCGCACCTTTATTCAAACTCAGTTAAAGCAATTGATGGCGACTGAAGAATTAATCGACTATAAAGTAGAAACGTACAAACGAATGATTGAGGAGAAGGACACCCCTTCCCCAGTAGAGCAATAAGTAACATGTTAACAAGCGACCAATCTACATCAAAGAATATACAAAGATGCTTGGGTAACAAAAGCCCAAGCCACCTTTATTTAACAGGAACTTCTGATCGAATATCCCGTTCTATTTACCTCTAGCTTACTTCTTTAATGTCAAACTTCAATCGATTTAGATCCCATACTTCTTCTTCATAGTTTTTAATCACATTCACCCTTACAGCTTGTCCTTCATCATAGTCTTCTGGATGGTGGACACGAATCGTTTCGGAAGAGGGCTTTTCGGTGAACCCAAATTTGGTTGAAGAGGATTCTTCATCTCCTACAGTAGACCAACTTTCAATATCAATTTCCATATCTCCGCTAACTTCGTTAATTTCTGTTATGTTCCCTTCGATATACGTACCTTCTTCAGGTTGGTTGCAACCAACTAATGCAAGAGCCAAGGTTGCGATTATGAAGGAAGTCTTCCTATATAGCATTCCGTAGTCCCCTTTATATCTTTGCTCGTTCTATCCCCACATACGAACTAAATTTAACATATATAACCATTAACTGTTAAGGAAAGGATCAGACACCAGGAATCAATTTCATAAAGAAACTAGCACGTCCCCAACCGAAGTTGTAAAACGTGCTAGTCGTATTCATCAGGTATAAGGTTTCAACAATTCAACTCTAAAAGCACAGAGAGATTTATTCCTTCAGAAAGTCACAAGAAAGAACCCCTATGATTCTAAGCAGACATTCTTTCTGTTTCCTTCCCTTTCTCCGTACGTTGAATAATGGTCGTTCCGGTTAGGTCGCCGGTTACGTTCAAAGCAGTTGCTCCCATGCCGACGAGCGCGTCAATGGATGTAAGTACAGCCACGGCTTCCAATGGCAGGCCGACTTGAGAGAAGACGGTGGCAATCATCACAATCCCCGCTCCAGGTACACCAGCTGTACCAATCGAAGCAAGCGTACCTACAAGGACAATCGTGAGCATACTCGCAAATGTGAGTTGCTCTCCTGCGTAGTTCGCCGCGAATACAGCTGATACTGCAATCCGAATCGCAGCTCCATCCATATTAATCGTCGCACCTAGGGGGAGGCTGAATCCGTATAGCCCTTTAGACAACCCAAGGCGATTTGCGGCATTCAACGTGACAGGCAATGTCCCTGAACTACTCTGCGTCACGAACGCTGTAATCATCGGGGTTCGCGCTTGAGAGAAGAACTCCTTCGGGCTAACCTTGAATAGCATCATCGTGATCACATATAAAGCAAGTTGAACAAGGAGCGCTACGTAAAGAACAAGTACCATGTTGCCTAGGGAAAGTATCGTGTCTAAACCTTGCTCTCCAACCGTTTGGGCAATAATCGCGAAGATCCCAATTGGCACGAACTGAAGAATGCCATTCATGATTTTAAAGGTAGCTTCATTTAATCCGCTGACAAGGTTATAAATCCCGTCACCTTGTTCTTTAAAGTCCTTGGAAGAACGTAAGGCTGAAATGGCAATTCCAAATACGAATGCAGTGAAAATAATGCCTAATAAGTTCATTTCAGTAAACGCCGTTACGATATTCGTAGGCACAATGGATAGAAGAACACTCATTACACCCGGGTGCTCATTGGCATCAACGGATGCGCCCGGTTGTTGCGGTATTCCTTCACCTGGTTGAAAGATGCTAGCTACTGTCAGTCCTACAATAATCGCGACCGCTGAAGTAGCTGCGTAATAAATAAATACTTTACCGCCCATTCGACCTAGATTCCCAAGCTTTGTTTGGTTAATTCCTACAATGAGCGTAAAGAGAATGATAGGAATGATGATAAATTGAAGCAACCTCATCAACAAATCACCAAGTGGTGCAAGAACCGCAATCTCTTCACCGAACAGCAAGCCAGCACCAATCCCTAGCACAAGGGCAACGGTAATCTTCTTAAGCAACGATGTCTCTACATACTTACGGAAGATTGATTTCATTTCTCTTCCCTCCCTTTCTGAATATCATCAATTAGTATAAATTATTCAATCATGTCTTTCATAAGATATCGAAAGGAAGAGCTACAGTCAAAATCGTTGCTCGTACTTTAGAACGAATTAGGTCTCAGAAATCATCGCCGCTTCCTGCTTCTCTCTCTTTTTAACCAGTCTCTCCTTCATTCACAACGGGATTATACGTAATAGGTAGGCCGAATATTTCTGGAGAGCTTTCCTTTCGTGCATAAACCAATGCCACCACAACTTCCTCTATTTCGCATGAACAGGTTATCTCCTGAATATACATAGAACACGGCGGCTGGGAAGAAAGGATGAACCAGCGCCCATAACCCCTTAACTAATGTAACTTGCTAAGCGGATGTGGCGGCACATCTCGCTTCCACCAGTTTGAATCGAGATTGGATGTGGTTCAGACTGGTCTTTTTTGTGCTTATAGAAAGGAGGGTTTGAATGGCTGGGGCGTTAGATGGGATTGTCGTATTGGATTTATCGAGAGTGCTTGCTGGACCGTATTGTACGATGATCCTCGGTGACCTCGGTGCTGAAGTTATTAAAGTTGAAGCACCAGGTGGAAGTGATGAAACGAGAACATGGGGGCCACCTTTTCAAGACGGGGTGAGCGCCTATTACTTGTGCGCAAATCGGAACAAGAAGAGCATCACTCTCGATTTAAAGTCAGAGGATGGACGTACCCAATTACTCGAACTTGTTAAGGAAAGCGACGTTGTCTTGAACAATTTTAAGACAGGCACAATGGAGCGTCTCGGACTTAGTTATGACACGCTTCGTAAGATTAAGCCAGATATCATTTATGCAAGTATTACCGGATTCGGGGAGACAGGGCCTTATCGGGATTTACCTGGGTATGATTTCATCATTCAAGCCATGAGTGGATTGATGAGTATTACGGGGGACGCACAATCTGGACCCCAAAAAGTCGGCGTTGCGATTACAGATTTACTGACAGGCTTATATGCGTGCATCGGAATTCAAGCGGCCTTATTAGAACGGAACGTGTCCCGTAAAGGACAGAAAATCGATCTCTCCCTATTTGATTCAGCTGTTAGTGCACTCGCGAATATTGGTAGCAATTATTTGATGTCTGGAGTGGTGCCTGAACGACTGGGCAACCACCATGCAAATATCGTTCCTTATCAGCAATTCGCAGCTTCTGATGGAGCATTTGTCATCGCAGTTGGCAATGACCGTCAGTTCAAGCGGCTGTGCGAACTGATTCGGAAAGATGCGTTAGCGAGCGATCCTCGGTATGCAACGAACGAAGCGCGAGTCGCCCATCGCAGTGCATTAACAGAAGAACTTCAAGCGGAATTTCTGAAGCAGCCTGCGATGTATTGGAAGAAGAAGTGTGAGGAAGCGTCCATTCCATGCGGACCCATTCAGTCCGTTCAACAAGTATTTAACGACCCACAAATTGCGGCTCGGGACTTGCTGTTGTCGATGAATCATCCAACTGCCGGCACGATCCGTATGGTTGGAAGTCCCTTGAAATTGTCACGGACGAATGTTTCGTATCGCACCTATCCCCCGCTGCCTGGGGAACACAATGAGGAGTTTAGAATACGAGAAGAAGGAGGTCGCTAGTATGAATTTTCATTATAGCGAGGAACAAGCGCTGTTGCGAAAGACGGTTCGCGATTTCGTAGATAAAGAAATCCAACCTCATATTCGAGACTGGGACGCTACAGGACATTTTGACCGACGCATTTTGAAGAGGCTATCAGAACTAGGCTTAATGGGAGTGTGTATTCCTGAAGCCTACGGGGGAAGTGGCATGGACTATAACGCGCTCGCCATTGTGTGTGAAGAATTAGAGCGAGGAGATACCGCATTTCGAACGGCAGTATCCGTCCATACGGGGCTTAATAGCATGACGTTACTTCAGTGGGGAAATGAAGCACAGAAAGAAGCCTATCTTGTCCCCCAAGCTAAGGGAGAGAAGATTGGTGCATTCGGTCTTACTGAACCAGGCGCCGGCTCCGATGTTGCCTCTCTTCAAACCACAGCTAAAAAAGAAGGAAACAGCTATGTGTTAAACGGACAGAAAACGTGGATTTCTCTTTGTGATGTGGCAGACTATTTTCTAGTATTTGCCTACACCGACTCTTCTAAGAAGCATCACGGCATCTCTGCCTTCATTGTAGAACGCGAATGGTCAGGCTTCTCCTCCAAAGCAACGAAAGGAAAGCTTGGTATTCGAGCCGGGAACACCGGCGAATTGTTCTTTGATGACGTAGTTGTTCCAGAGGAGAATTTGCTCGGCCAAGAAGGCGATGGATTTAAGATTGCCATGAGTGCCTTAGATAACGGGCGCTTCACCGTAGCAGCTGGGGCTTGCGGGTTAATCATGGCGTGCTTAGAAGCAAGCGTTGCCTATTGCCATCAGCGCAAAACGTTCGGCAAAGAGATTGGCAAGCACCAACTCGTTCAGCAAATGCTTGCGAACATGGAAGCTGGCCTGCAAATGAGTCGGCTCCTCGTCTTTAAGGCCGGCGAATTGAAGAATGAGGGCAAGAGGAATACGAGGGAAACGTCTCTTGCGAAGTGGCAAGCGTGTGACTTTGCCAATAAAGCAGCAGACGACGCCGTTCAAATACACGGAGCCTATGGCTATTGTAACGAATACCCTGTTGAACGTTACTTACGAAATTCCAAAGCTCCAGTGATCTATGAAGGAACAAGAGAAATCCATACGATTATGCAAGCGGAGTATGTGCTTGGCTACCGGGAAGATAAACCGCTCTCTTCCATGCTCCCAGCATGGTCGGACTCATGAGGTGAATGAAATGAATATAACTCAATCCATACGCTCTCTTTACATTGATGGTGCGTGGCACTCAGCAATCTCAGATGTAAAGATTGCGGTCATCAACCCAGCTACACTACAGCCCATCATGCGGGTCTCATTCGGAGGTACGGAAGAAACGAAAGAAGCCATCCAAGCAGCGAAGGCAGCCTTCCCTTCTTGGTCCTCTCTTTCTCCAAGAGAACGAGCAAACTACCTTTATCGTGCCAGAGACATTCTCCTTGATAAGGTCGATTTCATCGGCCGCTTGATTACGAAAGAACAGGGAAAGCCATTAGCTGAAGCCAAAGGTGAAGTGAAAGGAGCCGCTAGCTTCCTCGAATGGTATGCAGAGGAGGCAACGCGTTTATATGGCGAACATATCCCCTCCTCAAACCCAGCTAAACGGCTAAGCGTTATCCCCCAACCCATTGGAGTAATTGGAGCCATTACGCCTTGGAATTTCCCTGCATCTATGATTACGAGAAAGATTGCTCCCGCTCTCGCTGCAGGATGCACCGTTGTACTAAAGCCTGCTCCGGAAACCCCGCTTACAGCAATTGAACTAATGAAAGTATTTCACCAGGCAGGCTTGCCTAAAGGAGTCGTCAATCTCGTCACAGGGGACGCCGAGAAAATTGGAGCTGCCCTACTCGAAAGCGAAGACGTACGTTTACTGACCTTCACTGGCTCAACTGAAGTTGGAAAGCATTTGATTCGAGGCAGTGCAGACACCGTGAAGAAACTCTCATTAGAACTCGGCGGGCACGCCCCGATCCTCGTCTTTCAATCGGCAGACTTAGAGAAGGCAGTAAACCTAACGATTGCAAGTAAGTTCCGTAACAGTGGGCAAACGTGTATTTGCGCGAATCGTGTGTTTGTAGAACGAAAGGTTCTGAACGAATTCCAAGAGCTTCTCGTTCAGAAAGTGAAAGAACTAAAGCTTGGAGATGGGCTCGAGTCATCTACAACGCTTGGCCCTCTCATCAATGGGCGAGCTTATGATAAAGTAACGCATCACGTAGAAGAGGCAGTATCGAAAGGAGCAACCGTCCTTTACCGGGGGGATGAGAAAGATGAACAATTAGCGGGATATTTTCACCCTCCTGTTGTGCTGACTTCTATTAAGGAAGAGATGTTAATCATGAACGAGGAGACATTCGGTCCAGTTCTCCCCATCATCCCTTTCGATGAAGAAAGAGAAGCCATTGACCGCGCGAATGATTCACCTTACGGATTAGCCGCTTATGTCTTCACGAAAGATTTAAATCAATCCATCTCTGTAAGCGAACAGCTCCACTACGGGATTATTGGTATTAATGATGTCTTCCCGGCAACCCCAGAAGCCCCATTCGGTGGAGTGAAACAATCTGGATTTGGCAAAGAAGGTGGACACCAAGGCATCCATGAATTCTTAGACTGGAAATACATCTCTACCTCCCTCTCCTAACGCATTTGGAGAGGGTTTTACATTTCTTTACACAAACATGGTTGAATTTCATACAAAACTAATAAATTGGTATCATAAATCCAATTCTATTAGATTATTACCAAAAATGGTTCAATATGCCCTCCCTTACAAGCAGTCCCTCGTGGTACTTTAATAATTGCTTGCGCAGGCGACTATAAAACTAGGGAGTTACCAATTTATGAAACGAAAAGCACTCATTTCACTATCTTTAGCACTATCCACAGCATTCTTACCAGCCTTACCCACTTCAGCCACGACCGAAGTCATGACTACAGACTCCCAAGGAAACCGTGTTGAAACTCACACCCTTCCAAAGGCAGAGACGAACAACGATGAACCCATTGCACAACCTGCTCGTGTTGAAACAAGCACGACTCCAGCAATCTTAGATGAAGATGGAGAGAAAATCGACGAAACATACATGAAAGAAACAGACGACGATGATGATAATGATGAAGACGAAGATGAGAACGAGGAAGAACAATCCACCTCTGACAACTCTGAAGAACTATTCGGCCTATTCGATTGGGGCAATGACTCTGGATCTGATTCTGGCTCTGACTCTACTGATCCATCAGGGAACACAGAAACTACTAAAACAGCTACTATTCTAGTTGCAGTTGACGAAGAATACCGTAGCGCTTACAGCGACTGGCAAACGATGACACACGAAATCGTTGAGAAAGCTGACGACGCGTTTACACGCGACCACAATATAGACTTTGAAGTGAAAGCTATTGCGAAGTGGTCTTCTGAAGGAAACAATGCATCTGAAATCCTTTCAGACTTAGACCGGGACTTCAATGGCAATGGCTATGACTTTGTTGTTGGATTCACACGTGACGCCAACTTCAATTCTGGCGGAATTGCTTATGTATATCCATACGACCCTAACGGCAGTGCGATTAGCGTAAACCTAGACCAAGGTCCTACAAACACATGGCACGCAGCTCAACATGAGTTCTCTCACAACTACGGACTTGGTCATGACGCACAAGGCAGCGGAATTAAATGTATTATGAACTACGATTATTCGTATGTAATTGATTACTGGGGTCAAGAACACAACCAAATGATTCAAGACCACAGAGACTGGTATGGACAATAATATAGAATACATCATTTCCCTCTTTCCACTGAAAGAGGGATTTTTTTAAGCACTTTGATGCATTTCTAATAAATCTTGTTTATTTAGAAGGACAAACGGTTACTATAACACTAGTTTGCATTAAAGGAGGATTCAACATGAATCGATTTACAATTCCACGCGATATTTATTATGGCGAAGGCGCCCTTGAAGTGCTTCAGTCATTAGACGGTAAGAAAGCTGCTCTTGTCATTGGCGGAGGTTCCGTCAAAGAGAATGGCAACTTAAATAAAATTGAAGAACATCTATCCAAAGCAAATATAGAAACGAAAGTCATTGAAGGCATTACAGAAGAGCCTTCTACAAACCTTATTCAGGAACAAGTCTCTATTCTAAATGACTTCCAACCTGATTGGATCATCGGAATTGGTGGCGGTTCTCCAATGGACGCTGCCAAAGCTATGTGGATTTGGTACGAGCATCCGGAGCTTCCATTTGATGAAGCGAAGAAGCTCTTCAACTTGCCTGAATTACGTAAGAAAGCGAAATTCATTGGTATCCCTACTACAAGCGGGACAGCATCTGAGATTTCCAACTTGTCTGTAATTACAGATTCAGAAACAGGGGTCAAGCATCCAATTGCAGACTTTGGCTTAACACCAGATTTCGCTGTAATTGATCCGATTATGGTAGACGACATGCCACCGAAAGTCATTGCCTATAGCGGTATGGATGCGGTCACTCACAGCATTGAAGCTTATGTTGCGAAACTACGTACAACCTTTACAGATTCTCTTTCCATTGAAGCTGCTGAGATTCTAAATGATCATCTAATCGCTTCGTATGAAGGAAACAAAGAATCTCGCGAGAAAGTACACTATGCTCAAGCGATGGCTGGTATGGCGTTCGCAAACGCTGTACTCGGTAACGTTCACAGCATGGCGCATAAGAGTGGTCCAACATTCGATGTGCCACACGGCTGTGCGAACGGCATCTACTTGCCATATGTCATTCAATTCAACCGTTCCGTTGTAGGTGAACGCTTCGCGAAAATTGCTAAGCGTCTCGAGCTACAAGGCGAAACAACGGAAGAACTTGTTGACTCTCTAATTGAGTGGGTTCGTAGCTTAAACCGCGCTATGGGCGTACCAAACACATTGAAAGACTTCGGTGTTTCAGAAGAACTCTTCAAGAAGCATGTAGACGAAATGGCTAAGAACGCAATGGATGACCCTTGCACAAGCACCAATCCTCGTGAAACATCCGAAGATGAAATGAAGAAACTATTTGAAGCTGCTTATTACGGAGAAGATGTAACGTTCTAAGTAGATTCTAGCATTATTGTTATGAAGGAACGAAAAGGAGATCTACACAGGTAGATCTCCTTTTTTTCTGGCTCTAAAATATTTGTTGGGGTACGTAGAAAATTTGGCATAAAAAAACACGCAAGCTCCAATCTTTACTACACTTGAATTGACGAGAAACAAATCAGTAAAGGAGTTGCGTGTAGGTGTATTCTAACATCCCGGTACCAGGACTACAAAGTGTAATTATCAAGAAAAGTGAAGAAATCGGTGGAGATTTTCATCTTTATGTGGAGGTTCCAAAGAAGAGTCATAAATGTAAGTCGTGCGGTGACTGGACACAACGCATTCATGACTATCGAACCCAAAAAATCCAACACCTCAAACTCTTCGAACGGACAACGTATTTGTTCTAT